>LGHA01000086.1 GCA_001508595.1 Anaerolineaceae bacterium 46_22
CCATTTGACCATTGGCTTGCCCGGCCGGTCTAATGCACTGGCGATTGCCGACAGGTTGGGCTTGCCAGAATCAATTATCAATGCTGCCCGTGCAGAGATTAACCCTGCTGATCTACGGGCGGAAGACTTGTTGGATGAGATTCATCACCAGCGAGACCTGGCACGAAAAGCCCGGGAAGAGGCGGACAACGCGCGTCAGAATGCTGAATCGATCAGGAATGAACTGGCAGCGCGTTTAGATAAGATCGAAGACGAACGTTTTGAATTAATGGAAAAAACACGCCATGAAGCCGAAGCAGAATTGGGGGGATTGCGGGAAGAGATGGAAACCCTCAGGCGGCAGCTTGCGAAGGCACGACAGCCTTTAGAAGTTGCTGATGAAGTCGAAGAAGTTGTTGAAATTCTGGAAGAAAAAGTTTCTAAGCCTGTTCTGAGGAGAGAACCTAAAAAGTCGATACGCAAACCAAAAGGTCCGCTGCGCTTAGGTGAGAAAGTGCATTTGCGTTCTATTGACCAAGACGGCGTTGTTACCTCGATAGGCGAAGAAGAGGTTGAGGTTCAGATTGGAATGTTGAGAATAAGGGCTCGAATTTCTGATGTGATGCGGAAGGGAGAGCCCGAGGTTTCAGCTGAGAAAGAATCGTCAAAGGTCAAGAAAGGCAAAATCACTTTGCCCCAAGCGCATGAGTCCCCGGGCGTTGAGCTGGATATTCGTGGTCACAGGGTGGATGAGGGGCTGGATTTGCTGGACAGGTATTTGGGAAAAGCTTACCTGGCAGGCTTACCTTATGTACGCATTATTCACGGCAAAGGGACGGGGCGTTTACGGGAATCGGTGCGTGAGGCTTTGGGAAGCAATCCGCATGTGGCGCGTTATGAAAGCGGCAGCCAGGCGGAAGGCGGCGATGGCGTAACGATTGGCCATCTTAAGGGAAATTAAAAGAAAAGAACCGACATTGCAAATCTGTCTCCCTTGGCATTGCCGGTTCTTTTGCACATGGACCCCTCGGCCATGCGCCAGTTCTCTACTGATATTAGACCTACTTAAGACTATCACTTAACCGTTACCAAAACGTAGACATTTATGAGGGGAAATGGTGCTCTTGATCCCATACTTTTCTTGCTTCAGAAAATTCTTTCCTAAGGGCTTCAGATTGCATATTTTCTTTAATTTTTTTGATGTGGTCCTGATAGGCAATTTGGTGCTGATTTAACAACTCGGTCTGATTATTAATTTTATCCAGCCGCATAGAAAGTTCTAATCCATAGCCTATTTGCCACGCCATATTTCTTTGTTGTGAAATTTCAAGACTTTCATCCAGCAATTTCCGGGCTGTTGCATTTTCTTTTTTTGACATCATCATCCTTGCCAGTGCAAGTTGATTCAGACTTAATTCCAGCAGCAAGCCATTTGCCTTAGCCAACTGAATGGCTTTATTGAATTTTTCTTCAGCAGGCTCAAACTTGCTTTCTTGAAGGTCGCAAATGCCGCATACCAGCACTTCAGCTGTATAAAATTGTTCTAATTTGAATTTTTCTGAATAAGCCAGGCAGTTATGCAGAATTTGTCTTGCCTCTGAAATTTGGCCTGTCCATGCCAGCAAATGCGCTAAATGGATTTTGTTCTCGATGCCATAGAAGGAAACATTGGATAAGCCTTCACGAATTTGACCAACCCGGTAATACTGGGCAGCAGCAGTGACGTTTCTCACGGTGTATAGAATATCACCTAAGATGCAGTTTGCGGCGATGATCATAGATGTATGGCTTGCCTTTTCTGCTGAGTGCAATGCTTGAAGCCCATGTTGATATGCCTGGTCAAGCTTTCCCTGTGCCAATTCTGCTTTACTCAGGATGACCAGGTTAATCTCTTCAAGAATCTCAGCGCCTAGCGGGCGTGCAAGTTCTAAAGCTTTTTTTGTGAAATGTTCACATTTTTCAAATTCTGCAGAGATTAAACTTGAATAACTAAGTAAATATAAAGACCTAAGCCTGTCGAAAGGTTCGAGCTTATGAAAATATTGATTGTAGAGCGCTTGTGCAGTTTGGAAGGCTTTGTTTGCATGACCATGGGTGTACTGCATTATGTTTATCAGGTGCTTTGCATTGAATTCCATTGAAATTCGCAGGTCTTCATTCAACGAATCATCCTGGCACATTTCGAGCACCAGCTTAGCAGCGTTTTCAACCTCGTTATAGTTCAACGTCCACCAGCTTATGACGCCTTTCCTTTTGACGGCTTTTATCAGGGCTTCATTGTCACCGGCGATGGTAATGTATTCGATTGCTGAATTGATCAGGTCCAAGCCAGTGTGGAAGTTCTGACGCAAAAAGCATGCATTGGACAGGATGACTTGTGACATGCCAATTAGTAAGGGGTGGTTGACCGTGCCGCCAATATGTTGTAGCTTTGCACCAATCTGTTCAACAAGATCTACCTGATTAGACTCGTAGGCAAAATCACTCCATTGTTGATAAAGCATTAAACTTAATCTTGGCTGGGTTATGGTCTCGGGGTTGTTTGCCAGCAGCTTCTCAGCTTGCAGATAAGCATTTTTGGCATCTTCTGAAGAACCCAGATTCCAGGCGTGATCTGCAGCCCTTAAGAACCATTTAAAAGCCTGCTTTTCATCGGCGCTTGAGAGAAAATGACTGGCTATTAGATTGGCTTTATCCCCATATTGGGGATCATTCGCCATGTGCTGAGCAGCCTGGTGGTGAAGGATCTGCAATTGGAGGTCAGACGCTTCTTTCAGGATCACTTCACGCATAATTTCATGGCTGAAATGCATTTGCGTTTTCCCCGATATTTGGGATTTTGTGCTTTGAATCAGACCAGATTTCAAAAGGCGATCAAGAATTTGCGATAGGTTTGAAGGCGGGATGTCAGCCACTGCCTGCAGTAAATCCAGCGAGAGCTCATTGCCTAAGACTGCTGCGCATAAGATAACATGACGCGCTGTTTCATCTAATTGCAGCAGGCGTTTTTGGATCAGTTTGTGAACGCTTGTTGGTAAAGGCAGGTTTCCGGCGGCTCCTATGGTATTAAGATCGCCCTGGCTTTCAAGAATATCCCGGATGATTTCTATGGCTAAAAAGGGATTGCCGTTTGTTTCTTGATACAACTTATTGATGAAGGCTTCAGGGGGAGGGGTGTTGGTCGCTTGTTTTGCCAGGTTTTCCAGTTCGCTCTTAGTTAACCCCTGTAATTTCATGATCTGAATTGGATTTGATCGGAAGGACTGGTTGATCATAGACTCAAGGTCGCGATTGGTCTCTTCAGGGCGGGATGCCATCACCAGTAAGCTGTGTTTTGCAAAAGTACTGTCTGACATCATATATGAAATCGCTTGCAAAGTTTGTGTATCTGCCCAATGTGCATCATCCAGAAAGAATAAAATTCTTCCGTATTTTATTGTGATATGCTGGCAAATATGCTGCAAACCCTCATAAATATGCTGCTTCCCTTCGGGCAATTGCGATAATGAGGTCTGTGTTTCTGCCATTGTAAGCCTGCTAAGCTCTGGCAAAAGCAGCGCAAGGTGACTTATCCACACCGGGTCGATTTCTTCCCAAATATGATCTGGCAGGCTGTGCCGCATGCAGTGGATGATGGGTGAAAAGGGCAAACCTTTTTCCATTTCCTTTGCTGGTGCAAGCATTAGGAAGGGCTTTGGGGAGAGGGTCTGAAATAATTCTTGAACAAGCCGTGTTTTCCCACTTCCCAATTCACCCTGGAGCGAAACAATCCCCCCTTTGAAAAAGGCTTGCTGCAGCCGCAGCAATTCCTTATGGCGACCGATTAATTGTAATTGCATGGTGAGGGGAATTGGCCATTGATTTTTCTCTTCAGCATGATTTTGAGTTAATCGGTAATGGGCTTGCTGGCAGCGAAACAAGATCTCGTCAGGGAGGGGTGCGCTGTATTCGCGTTCATAAATGCTTTCGAGGGTATCACAATAATTATTGGCATCCTGGTGACGCCCTAAATTGATCAGCAGGTCAAGAGCGGCGCATTGGCTGGTAACGTCTGAGGTGTCCATGCGCCCCAGAAGCATAAACAGGGTTAAGGCCCTTTCAGGTTTGCCCCCATGTTGATAATGCTCAGCCAGGCGGCTTATCAGAAATTTTCGATCATGATTTAGTTTGCGGTTAATCTGCTGCCGCCAATTTTCAACTGCTGGATAATTTAGTAAGTTGTCCCCAGATATGAAGGTGTTGCCACGCCATAAATCCAGGGCTTGTTCAATTTGATCTACAATCGTGGCTGGTAAGGTCGCATCGCTTTGATAGGCGGTCAGAATATTTTTTAAGTGATAGTAGTGTTTTTCGAACGCTTCAATGTCTATTTCGCAGCGATCGAGGTTCAATCCAACCTGGTCAAGCTCGGTGGTGATCATGTCTGGATCTGGAAGCTCTCTGCGTAATCGGGATAAGGCTGTGCGTAAGGAGGCTCGAGGGTCGGTTTGCTCGCCATCGGGCCACAGTAAATCAATTAATTTGGTGCGGCTGACAGGTTTGTGTTCAGTTGCCAGGAAATAAAGAATTGCGCGCTCAATACGTCGACGAATCTTCAATGGCTTATCATCGAATTTGATTTCAACGGGACCCAACAATTGGATCTTGAGAGGCATTTGTTCCACAGTGAGACTTCACATAGCCTGGTAGATTTTTAATATGAGAACTTTAAATTTTTGGCTTATAAAGCCCACCGAACTTTGGGTGGGCTTATATAAAAGGTGCCGAAGGTGGGAATCGAACCCACATGCCCGAAGGCACACGAGTTTGAGTCGTGCGCGTCTGCCAGTTCCGCCACTTCGGCTAAATGTAATTTGTATTTTAACCTTTAGTTGAGGTTAGGTCAAGCACATCTGATTTCATTCTTTTTACCATCTTTGGGGTGTTCTCGGGTATGATTGTTTGAGATCAAATTTTGAAGGTACAGCCCTGCGGCACACGTTTGTAAGGCTGTTTTAGATGGAGAAGACCATGCAATTAGGAATCATTGGCTTACCCCAATCAGGGAAAACCACCTTATTCAACGCCCTGACCCGCGGGGATATCCCAACGGGAATCAGCGGCGGTAAAGTTGAAGTGCATACGGCTGTTATTGATGTTCCTGATAAGCGTATTGACCGGTTGACTGAGATTTTTCAACCGAAGAAGGTTGTCCATGCCAAGGTGACGTATGCTGATATCGCCGGGCTTGAGGGAAAATCTTCTGAAAAAGGCATCTCAGGTCCATTGCTCAACACCCTTTCTCAAATGGATGGTTTCATCCATGTCGTGCGTGCGTTTACCAATTCGAGTGTACCCCATTCAGCCGGCGGCGTTGACCCACACCGTGACCTTTCAACCATGGAAACAGATTTGATCCTTAACGATTTGATCCTGGTTGAGCGAAAATTACA
>LGHA01000003.1 GCA_001508595.1 Anaerolineaceae bacterium 46_22
CAGGCCCTTTTTTCAGGGTGAAAAGATTCTACCTGTGGGGTATTAATCTGTCAAGATATGGGATTCGCAACGAAGGCTAGAAGTCTGGGTTAATTAAAATATGGAAAACACATTTATTTTTATCATCATGGTTTTATTTGCGTATCTAATAGGATCCATTCCTTTTGGCTTTTTAGTTGCCAAAGCGCGCGGGGTGGACATCAAACAAGTAGGCAGCGGTAACATTGGTGCAACCAACGTCGCCCGTAATTTGGGGTGGAAAATCGGCGCATTCGTGGGTGTATTGGATTTTTTGAAGGGTTATTTGCCGGTCCTATTAGCAAGAGAAATCTTCACCCAGAATTGGCAAATTCTTCTACTATCTCTGATTCCTGTGATTGGCCATATTTTTCCGGTTTGGCTGCAATTTAAAGGGGGTAAAGCCGTGGCGACCATCTTTGGGATCCTGGCTGGGTTCTTTGGGATCACTTATTTCCTGATCTTTTTGCTGCTATGGATATTGGCAGTATGGCAGGTCAAACTTATGAGCCTGGTAAACCTGGTGGCAGCATTGTTAATTCCAATAGCATTTTGGCTAAAGTTTAATGATTTGATCTTTATTCTTTTTGGGTTGATTTTATGCGTCATCATCTGGTGGCGGCATAGTGAAAATATCAAGCGGTTACTGGCAGGAAAAGAAAACCCAATTAAATTGTAAAATTATTGCCAGGGTTCATTTGTAGTCTTTGAAAAATTCAACAAGCAATAAAATGACAGTCATTGCTTCAGGTTACAAGATGATGATTGGTGCTTCATAATATTGTTAAGTTCGTTAAGCTTGTATTGACTATCCGTTTATTATAAAATTTAAACAGCAATTTTAGATTTCCCTTTACGTTAGAACGAAGTGATTGGAGCTTATTATGGTAAGTGTTGTTGCGATAAATGCCAGTCCACGAAAGGACCAGGGACATACGGGGATGATTTTGTCACCATTTATAGCGGGGCTGGAAGAAAGGGGTGCAGAAGTAGATTTATTTTACGCCAGCGAATTAAAAGTTAAGCCTTGTTCATGCGGTCATTTGTATTGCTGGCATAAAACGCCTGGAGAATGCATCTATCAGGATTCAATGACAAAATTATACAGCGCAGCAAAAAATGCTCAAATACTTGTAGTTGCTTCACCTGTGTACAGCCCAATACCTGGTGATTTGCAGAACATTATCAATCGATTTGTGGCTTTATTAGATCCAGTCCTTGAATTTCGCAATGGACGCACCCGGGCAAGATTAAGGGCGAATGTTCAGCTTGAAAAAGTTGTGCTTGTGTCAGGAAGCGGGTGGTGGGAGAGGGAGAATGTAAATTTACTGGAGCATGTGATCAAAGAATTTGCAGAAAACGCCAGCATCACATATTCTGGCACCATCGTCCGACCGCATATCTATGCCATGCGAACCAGTGAAGGAATAAGTCCTGAAGGCGAAAAGATTCTATTGGCAATTCGACAGGCAGCCGGTGAGTTGATGGATACTGGTGAATTTAGCCAGGAAATTCTGGATGCGATCAGCAGACCCTTATTTTCACGCGAGGTTTATGAGGAATATTTAGGATAAGATCGAGCACCGGAAAGATTTATAAGCATTAAGCAAATGCCATACAAAGATTAATTCAATTTCCACAATCGCCCGCCGCCGCCTGCCAGGTAATTTTGCAGGGAAAGGCATGCTTCATCATCATCCCGCCAGAAAGCTGCCAATTGAGAACGGTAAGATAAAACCGCTTCCTGCCAGGCAGTTAATGCATCCGGGGAGAGGAAACGGGGGATTTTTTTGTATTTGTTTTCAGTTAATATTAACGACTCGAAACTTCTGAGGATGTAAGGATAATCCGCGTAATAAAAATTTTCCCGATCCAAACCCTCTCCAACTTTGACAAGGGTTCGATGGTCAATGTGTCCACCCAAGCCCATGGGCAGCACCACATTCGCATGAGAAGATAATTTTTCAGTCAAATTTTTGAGGATTGAATTCACTAAAGTTTTTTCAGGTTCTTCATTGAATAATTCATGATTGTTGTTGACAACCGGCAATCCTGATTCCGGGTGCTTGCGATAGATCACATCCGGCCAATCAAAATGAAACGGGATTGCCCCAAGGATGCTGCAAGCAGCCCTGTCTTCTTCCCGGCGCATTTGGATTGCTTCACGACCGGACTTCCCCCAATCATTGTGGTTCTTCTGGGCAAAAGCAGAAAAATCTTCATCTGACGGGAAACCTGCCATGATCGTCCAAACATCAACCTGGTTCCCCTGATTCGTGAGCTCCCAGACCAAACCACCGCAGGACAGGGCGACATCATCAAAATGTGGCGAGAGAAAAACCCATTGTTCTCGACTCATAGTTTAATTGTATCAAATATTGAGCCGTGAAAAGCTGGCATCAATTGCCTTTTCAAGTCCGTTTCAATGAAAATATACAGCAAAAGTTTGAGTTAATGGCTTGATTGGTTGACAACCAGAAACATCAACAAAATCCGTTTGGATCCTAATTCCTGGTACCTGATACCTGATTACTTTTTTCAATTCACCATTCACTATTCACGATATTATATTAAAAACTGCCCCAAAACTCCATGGTGAAGTAACCGCGGCCGCCGGTCATGGAGCGAAGGTTGGTGGTGTAGCGGAGCATTTCAGCCAGGGGCACGTTTGCCTTGACTATTGAGCGCCCTTTTTGGGTGTCCATGCCCTGTACACGCGCTCGGCGGGAATTCATATCCCCGAGGACGTCACCCATGTTGCTTTCAGGGACAATCACTTCAACTTTCATGATGGGCTCGTATAAAACCGCGCCAGCACCTTTGAATGCCAGTTTGAAAGCTTCACGGCCGGCGATTTCGAAAGCAATGGGCTTGGAGTCCACCGGGTGTTCTTTGCCGTCATAGACGGACACATGCACGTTATGTACGGGGTAGCCCGCAACGACGCCGTCTTTCATCACATTTCGGATACCTTTTTCGATGGATGCCATATAGTTGTTTGAAACAGAACCGCCGAAGACATCATTGGAAAATTCGAAGTCCTCCTCTTGCGTTGGGGAAACCCGCAGATGCACCTCGCCAAATTGACCTGCACCGCCGGTCTGTTTCTTGTGACGGTACATGGCAGCATTCTCCCGGGTGATGCGTTCTTCGTAAGGAACCTTGGGCTCTTCTGTTTCCAGCCCGAGCTGGAATTTGCTCTCAGCACGGCGGATGGCGACGTCAATATGCTGGTCGCCCATACCTTGCAAAATGGTTTGCCTTGTTGCAGGCTCGTTGTACCAGGAGAGGGTCATATCCTCTTCGCACAGGCGAGAAAGGGTGGTGCTCAGCTTGGCTGCATCGGATTGGGTCTTTGGGAAAACCGCAACGCGGTATAAAGCATTGGGATAAATTGCTCCGGGGAGTTTGAGGGGCGTATCTTTTCTACACAGCGTATCGCCGGTTGAGGTGACACTCAGTTTTGCTACCAGCCCAATATCGCCGCTGTGCAGCACACTGACTGCGATGCCTTCTTTACCATGGGGCACCTGCATGCCAGCCAAACGCTCTTCCTCTTCTTTATTGACGTTCCATACTCGGTCGTCCGCGATCATTTTTCCTGAATAAACCCTGAAGAAGGTCTGTTTACCTACAAAGGGATCGGCTGTTGTTTTCCAAACGTAAGCAGCCAGGGGACCGGAATCATCTGCTTTTAGTGTGATTTCCTCGCCTTTGTTATTGGTTGCCAGAGCAGGGGCAACATCGGCTGGAGAAGGCATTAATTCGCTGAGCACATCCAGCAGGGGCGCCAGGCCAACTTTGTGCGCACCGGCAGCCACCATGACTGGGATGAAGTTCCCTTCCCAGATTGTGCTGCGCAGGCCGCGCATGATTTCTTTGTCAGTCAAATCGCCATTTTCAAAATACTTTTCGAGGAGCTCATCTTCGCCTTCAGCGGCTGCTTCTACAAGGGCTAAGTGGCCTTCCTGGGCGGCATCCTGGTATTCTGCAGGGATTTCAACACCGGTTTTGCCTTCACCCTCATAGGCTTTCATTGTGAGAAGGTCGATCACGCCTTTGAATCCCGATTTTTCGCCCCATGGAATTTGCAGGGGTAACAAGCGGGTTTCGAGGTGAGTTTGAACAGAATCGAGCGCCTTCTGGAAATTGGCATTCTCTCGTTCCATTTTATTAATCAGGAGCATTTTGGGTAATTTGAATTGCTCGCTGTACTGCAGCGCGAATTCTGTACCGACTTCCAACCCGGCGACGGAATCAATCAGGATCAAGACCCCATCTGCAACGCGCATGGCTGAAATAACCTCACCGATGAAATCGGTGTAACCGGGGGTGTCAAAAAAGTTGAGTTTTTTGTTCTTATACTCAATGGGGACGACGGATGTCGATAGAGAAATCCCTCGTCTGACTTCTTCTTCCTCGTAGTCGGAAATGGTTGTACCATCTTCGACCTGGCCCATGCGTGTGGTTACACCAGTAAAGTTTGCAAATGCTTCCACGAGCATGGTTTTACCGGAGTTGCTGTGAGATGCCAGGACGATATTGCGAATTGATTCGGTTTTGTATTCTTTCATGAAAGAGACCTTCCTTGCTCCTTATAAATTATTCTTGATGATAAAATGCAAGCCCCAATTTTAAGACAATCGGGACTAAAAGTCAAAGCAGTGACACACTTGACTTCATTATATCGGATAGTTTATCTTACTTCACCTTTAAATGAGAGCTGCGTTGAAAAAACCTTGATAAACCTGGCAAATTATCTGCAAAATCTGCCCATTACAACAGAATTATTACTGGGTTGTGAACTTGCCAGGCAGCCGAAAATTACTCCCTTGTTTTTGAAATACTAGCGATTTATTTTCCCGGATTCGGATAAACCTGCTTATGAAACGTGCAGCTCGTTTACCTTACGAAAGTGATACCCGTAGATTGAAAAGGTGATTGCAAGTGGGAATTTTTTCGGATGCTTAAATAATGTCCAGAAAAACAACTTCCAGTAATCGCGACGCTCATCGCTTTTTATCCCGATTTCAACGATGGAGGATAATAAGGCAGCGATCTCTTGCCATTGAAGTGTGACAGCAGTGCGAGAAGGTGTGTAATTATTTAAGAAGGTGCGCACACGCTCGTAAAATCCCTTTGGGGAATAGATTGAATCGAGAATTTTCCGGTATCCTTGCTTCAAACTCTCCAGATCCATTTTTGGGATGATGTTTGTTTCGCCGTCCACATTGTCCCCTGAATAATGGTCGCTGATGCGTCCCTCTCGCAACATACGCTGGTAAAGCTGGGTGCCGACTGGCGCCTGGAGCAGCCCAACCATGGCTGTAACGATACCACTCTCCTGGATGAAGGCAATCATCCGATCGAAAATGCTTTCGTCGTCGCTGTCGAAGCCCACAATGAACCCGCCCATCACCTGCAATCCCATTTGCTGTAATTTTTTCACCGAGCTGACCATATCCCGATTTCGGTTTTGGCTTTTTGAGCATTCTTCCAATGCCAGGTCATCCGGGGTTTCGATGCCAACAAAGACCTGGGTGAAACCAGCTTTGACCATCATTTCAATGAGCTCATCATCATCAGATAGGTTGACAGAAGCCTCTGTGACAAATCGGCAGCCCTTTTTCCCTTTACGCCATTCGATCATCGCAGGCAGCACCTCTTGTTTGAGTGCTCGTTTGTTGCCGATAAAATTATCATCCACAATGAAAATACCGCGGCGCCATCCCAGGCTGTAGATTTTATCCAATTCGGTAATCAGCTGCTGGGTGGTTTTTAGCCGCATGCGATGTCCCAATAGGGAGGTCACATTGCAGAAGTCGCAATTAAAAGGGCAGCCACGGGTGAACTGCAGGCTGAGGGAATCATATTTGTTGATGTCTGCCAGTTCCCAGAGTGGGACAGGCGTGGTGGTAATATCGGCAAATTCATCGGTATTGTATACCCGCTGAGGATCACCCCGTCCTAAGTCGGACAGGAATTGCGGCAGGGTGATTTCTGCTTCGTTTAGGATAAGGTGGTCAACTTCAGGGAAGGCATCTGGTTCCATGGTGAACAGAGGACCGCCTGCCACAATGGTTTTTCCTAAAGCACGGGCACGAGAGATGAGGGTTAGGGTTGATTCTCGCTGCACCGTCATGGCACTGATCATCAGCATATCCGCCCAGGCAAGGTCTTTTTCTTGTAATTGGCTAACGTTCATATCGACTAGCCGCTTTTCCCAGGTGCTGGGCAGCATGGCGGCAACGGTCAGCAGTCCCAATGGCGGGGAAGAGGCTTTTTTATGGACGAATTTCAACGCGTGTTTGAAACTCCAAAAGGTGTCAGGAAATTGGGGGTATACAAGCAAAATATTCATAATTGTTCCTTATCTTCTGCCAAATCTTCTGCTGCTGGCTGTTCATCTTGTTCTACAGCGATTTCAGCAGCTTCTATTTCTTGTTCTTTACCCCGTTTTTGTTTTGTCTTCTCCCGCCTTTTCTTTTTATTTTTCTCTTCTTCTGAAGTCTCTGCAGCATGGATTCCAGTGCCCATTAAAGTATTTCTATCCATGAGGCTGACCTTTTGAAACATGCTTGCCATTTGCTCAACATCGTAAGGGAGGTCATTATCGAGCCACCAATAAATGGTTGCCAAAAGAGAACCAGCAAAGTGGTTGGCGATGAATTTGGGCGGCACGAGGGGTTGTGAATTGTTTTCATCAATCTCGCGCTGGATGGCTCTTTCAATATTTTCGGCAATCCGCCGCTGAAGTTGGCGTGAGGCTGTGATTCCACCGCTGCCGATGATCAAAATCCGGTACAGGTCATAATGATCAGCCGCAAAATCAAAGAGTTTTTGAATGGCTTTGCTGTCTTCAAGTTCCCATTGTGCTTCCGATAAGACCGGTACCTGGTCCATGAAATCACCGATCAATTCGTCCATCACATCCAAAAGCAGGTCGTCTTTATCCTTGAAGTGCAAATAAAAAGTTGCCCTTCCAAGGTTGGCTTTGTCAGTGATGTCCTGGATGGAGATGGCGTCATAGCCTTCTTCAAGGATGAGCGCCATCATTGATTCTCGTAATAGTTTCCGTGTACGCTGAACCCGCCGATCTAATCGTCTTGCCATGGTGAAATCCTTTTATAAATAATGGACAATGTTATAAATATATGTTTAATAATAGACATGTGTATATAATAGTGAATACAATTATAAGCGGATTCTGGCGCATGTCAATATAAAAAAGCTATGAATTCAACGGGAGTCTAAAAAGGAATAAATAATTTGAATGGCTTAATTTTACCCGAAAAATGAGAACAGGAGTCAAAGGGATATTGACGTTATAATTGTTGTGGCATCTCTCTCCGGTATTAGGTTGAGGATTTGATAAAGAAAGATAGATTGCGACATGGTTATTGATATAAAAGATAAGGCTCAAATGAGATGGTAACACGCGCTTCTGATTCAATAGTGAACGACTTTTCAATCACAACAAAAATTCTCGGTTTTAACATCAGCGGACCCAAGACAAGCCTTGTGTATGGCGATATGAATGGTTTAATCTACGAGCGTATGCAGATGGAAACGCCATCAGAAGCACCTTTCCTGGAATGCTTTGACGCAATTTGCATCCAGGCGGATAAACTGCTGAAGCTTTGTCGTGCTCAGGGTTTGGCGAGTCCGAGGGTGATTTCAGCGGCAGTCAGCGGACCGTTGGATATTCTAAAAGGAACCGTCCTCTCACCACCAGATTTACCGCATTGGCAAGATGCTCAGCTTACAGGTCGATTATCTGTTCGTTACAACCTGCCCGTGTTTCTTGAACATCGCAGCAATGCCGCTGCATTGGCAGAAGCCTATTTTGGCGCTGGTATCGGCGTGGACAACATGCTCTTCATTGATATGGAGCCGGTTGTCTCAGTTGGGATGATATTGAATGGGGGCATTTATCACGGGGCTAATGACGCGGCTGGTGATATTGGTAACATGCGTATGGGAAAGGGCGGACCGGCAGGATTGGGAGCACCCGGTTCACTGAACGGCTTTGCGAGCAGTTTTGGCATGGCAGACCTGGCAGCATTGAGATTCCCTGATCACTGGCCATCACCGCCGCACCCCTACGAAATTGTTCGCCTTGTCCACGCAGGGGATTCGGATGCCCTGGCTGTGGTTGAGGAAGCGTCCGACCATTTGGGCAAAGCCTTATTATGGTTGATCTTTTCATTTGATCCAGATTGGATTGTTTTTGGTCACCCGGGTGACGTGTTGGGAGAAGCCCTGCTGACGCCGCTGCGAGATGCTGTATTGAAGCATGGTGGCGGGGCAGCGCGCCAGCTCCCGCGGCTGGCGATTTCAAAATTAGGCGCTAAACTGGACGATACCGCTGCGTTGATGGCTGCGATCTATCCCTTTAAAACCCAACGAAAACAAGAATAGAGGGCTTGGTGACACCAAGGGGATTCTGTGCCTGAAACTGTCTCGCTGCACACCAGCCTGGCCAGGATTATGTCATATTATTCTGAGTTCATGCGAGTTTACTGGAAAAACGCATTATAATTTCTATGGTTCTCAATTTTGGCTGAGCAATTTTTTGGAGGGAGCATGGAGTTTAGAAAACGCAGGATCATTGACGCACATGTTCATTATCCCCATTATTCGTGTGGTGTGACTTTGATGCCTATGCTGGCAGAAGCGGGTGTCAATCAACTGGCTGTGGTATCCACACCTGACGAAAAACGACTCAGCCTGCTGCCAGATGCTCTGCATTTAAAAGGACTTTATCCGCACAAAATATTTGTTTTTGGTAATCTTGATATTTCGCCCCTGTTTATGGCGCCTGAAATCGCAGGTCAAACATTTGCAAATTACGTGGATGACCTGATGGAAATGGGCGTTGATGGTGTCAAAATGATAGAGGGCAAACCCGCGATTCGTAAGCGTTTACCCATCCCTGATTTTGATGACCCGCTGTTTGCACCTTACTGGGAAAAAATGGCAGACACCCAGACGCCTTTAATTTTTCATGTCAATGATCCGGAAGAATTCTGGGATCCTGAGAAGATCCCGGCGTGGGCGAGGGAAATGGGATGGCATTACGGCGACGGGACATTTGTGGACAATGAAGATCAATATCGCCAGGTGTTGAATGTTTTGGATCGTCACCCCATATTGAACGTCACATTTGCCCACTTTTTCTTCCTATCTGCCCAGCTTGAACGCCTTGGGGAATATTTAGATCGGTATCCTAACATGCGGGTTGACCTGACCCCGGGTATTGAAATGTATTCGAATTTTTCTAAAGACCCCGAAAAGGTGCGTGATTTCTTTATCAAGTACCAGGATCGGATAATTTATGGCACGGACATTGGCGCACGAGCCTTGATGACTGATTGTATGCCGAGCATCCAGGTTGAAGAGAGTTTAGCCCGCATTGAGGTCGTGCGTGCCTTTTTGGAAGTAGATGGTCCCTTTACACTAACGCACGAAGGTTTCCTATTTGGTGGAAGTAAGGCTGTGTTTCAGGGCATTCACCTGCCAGACGCAGTATTGGACAAGATCTACTTTAAAAATTTCTGGAAGTTTGTAGGCGGCAGACCTAAACTTTTGAATTTTGATGCCATTGTTGACGAATGCCAGCGGTTAGAACTGATGATTAATGCGATCGCCCGGCTTGAACCGGAACTGGGGGGAGACACTTCATCTGTTACTATGGCTAAAGCTTTTTTCACAGGATGAAAATCAATTAATGGATTTGTGGTAATTTGCCGAGAGCGTGGGGGCACCATTTTGAAATTTTGGCAAATGACACACAGATTATTTGAATTTTAGGGGTGACTGGCCACAACCCGTGGCCGCTGAGAAAGAGGTTGTTTTCCTTGGAGACAGCCTCTTTTCAAATGCCTTCTGAAGTAAATGTATAATTTATTTATGCACAGCGAACACACCCCCGCTTTTTTGACATTAACGGCACAGGGCTTATTGGAAGAACGCGTCCAACAAGCCTACCAGCATCTAGAAAATTGCGATGTTTGTCCCTTAGAATGCGGTGTTAATCGTCTGAAGGGGGAATTAGGGCTTTGTAAAACCGATGAATTTCCCCGGGTCAGCAGCTATTTCCCACATCATGGAGAAGAAGACCCCATCAGCGGTAACCTGGGATCAGGGACGATCTTTTTTACCCGCTGCAATTTACGATGTGTTTATTGTCAGAACGCGGATATCAGCCAGGTTTCTTTTGGTCGTGAAGTCACGTCTGAGGAGCTGGCGAAAATCATGCTCAACCTGCAGGCTGCGGGCTGTCATAATATTAATTTTGTCTCCCCCAGCCACATCGTGCCCCAAATTTTAGCAGGCGTCCATTTAGCTGCCCAATCCGGATTGAAGATTCCCCTGGTTTATAACACCGGGGGTTATGATTCCCCGGCAATGCTTTCTTTGCTGGATGGGGTGGTGGATATCTACATGCCTGATATGAAATATGGGGAAGAGTCTGTGGCATGGAAGTATTCTCAGGTTAAGAATTATCCTGAAGTTAATCAACAGGCTGTTGTGGAGATGCAGCGCCAGGTGGGTGATCTGAAATTGGATGAACAAGGGATTGCTTATCGTGGTTTGCTTGTACGCCACCTTGTACTGCCCAATGGACTGGCTGGCAGCGAAACCATTTTGAAGTTTCTGGCAGAAAAGGTTTCAAAGCAGGTTTATCTAAATATAATGGATCAGTATCATCCTGCCTATAAAACCGGTGATTACCCGGAACTGAACCGACGAATCAGACCCGAGGAATACCAGGTGGTGATTGCTATTGCCCGGCGTCTCGGCTTGACTCGGCTGGCGGTTTAGACGTCACCAAAATCTTTGTATTAATTTCTTTTCCTCGTGATAGAATTTACCTGATGGATACAAAGTTTTCTTCTCAGCAACCCATAGGCATGTTTGATTCCGGTGTTGGCGGGCTTTCTGTGCTGCGAGCAGTTCGCAGGGAACTTCCCAACGAGGATGTCCTGTATCTTGCGGATCAGGCACATATCCCTTATGGTTCAAAGTCCAAGAAGAAAATCCGGCGGTTTGCGGTTGAGATCACCCGCTTCTTGCTCGAACGTGGTGCCAAGATGATTGTTGTCGCCTGTAATGCGGCATCGGCTGCTGCTTTGCAGGAATTGCGGGAATTGTTTCCAACGGTTCCTTTTGTGGGCATGGAGCCGGCAGTGAAGCCGGCAGCGGAAAGGACGCACACCGGTAAAGTGGGTGTTCTTGCCACGCCGACCACCTTTTCAGGGGATCTGTATGCCTCCGTGGTGGAGCGTTTCGCCCAGCATGTAACTATCTATAAAAGTAACTGTCCTGGCCTGGTTGAAGAAATTGAGGCGGGTAATCTTGATTCGCCAAACGTGCGGGGCATTCTTCATGAAGCCCTGGATCCCATGATCGAGGCAGGGATTGATACGGTGGTAATGGGGTGTACCCATTATCCTTTTGTGATTCCAGTGATTGAAGAAATTACCGGACCGGCGGTGCGGACGATTGACCCGGCACCGGCTGTCGCACGGCAGGTACGCCGTTTGCTGCTGGAACGATCTTTACTTAATCTGGGTGAATCAGCGGGGAAACTGCGTTTTTATACCAGCGGCGATTTACAAGCTTTTGTAGAACTCCACCCAATGTTGTTGGGTGAAACGGGGGATGTTCAGCAAGTGAAGTGGAATGCTTGCCTGCATCTATCGCAAGAAAACTAAGAAAAAAGTTTGTTTTGTCGTAGTTAACCTTTTTTGGATTCTCACTCATCGCGAATGATTTTCGCGTCGCTTGAGCCGTAGGGAACCGCAGTGACGATCTTGTCCCCTTTTTGCATAAAACCTTCATAGCGCCTATCGCCAGCGAATACCCGCCAACCGCTGAGAACCATCGGCAGTGGATCGCGTACGCCAAACCATTCCCCGTTATATTTACGTGCAAAGTGGACGTGAGTCCCGGTGGCACTGCCGCCTTCGCAGGAGGGATGTCCTAATTTCTCATCTTTTTCCAGCCAGGTGCCGACAGCAGGTTTGTCTTTTTCAGCGACATGCATGTAGATCAACACCCATCCAGTGCCTTCATCGCCATCCCCGTCCAGGTCAAGGGCAACGACATTCCAGTCTGAGCGCAAAACCAATCCGGAAGCCGCAGCCGTTGTCCACCATGCTGAGACGGCGCAGGCTGGCTCGCCGGTGATCGGAGCAAAATCGACCGCACCCCTGGGTGTTCCCGTTTGCCATGCCATGTGCGGTCCACCGGTAAAGGACCATGCTTCACCGATGGCAAAGGGCAGCATCAACTCGGGCTGTTGAATTGTGTGTGAAAGATAAGGTTCAACGGAAGCTGCCCGGGCGAGTTCATCGCCAAAGATTTCACGGTAAAAGCTCAGGAAAGAGTCGTCACCAAACATGTGGTTTTCCCAAGCTTCTGGTAAGTAGAGACTGCCGAACAAAGCCATAATGGCCGCGCTGCCGGCATTTAATTCCGGAGCCAGCCTTGCGGTTCTGCCGCCATAGAAGGAGAGGTTCAGCAGACTCCCGTCCCGCCAACCGTAAAAACCCTGGGCAAGCACTTTGGCACTGATCATTAATTCTTTATACAGGCCGGTGTCAAGGCTTGCACCAAAACCAATCGGGTATGGGTCATTAGCCGCGTCCGGTGGAAAGCCAAACACCCAGCCAGATTGATATTCCAGGAAAGCCAGCAAAAGACGCGGGTTGGTGCTGGTCTCAATTGAAACTTTGTTGACGATCTCAGCGCCGGTCAGGGTCTTTTCTTTGACCTCTTCTTGGTAGGTTGACAGGAATCCGCCTGCTGCTTCTACAAATGCCAGGACGTTAAAATCACCAACGGACGGCCCATAGATGATCTCGCTGTCAGGCAGATAGGGGGTATTGAAGGGCAGGTGCTCTTCGAGAATGTCGGGGATTTGTAACTGGATGCCAGTTGGCAGCAAGCCTTCTGCAGACAATGGGGCTGCATATTGGATCGAATCCACCGGCACATCAAAACGCAATGCGATGGCGGGGAGGGTGTCGCCCTGCTGTGTGCGGTAGCGTAGGTGGCCATCAAGCAGGGTTTCTTCCTGCGTGCTTTCTACCTGTGTACTTTCAACTGAAGGAAGGGGCGCTAAGGGTGTTTCGGATGGTAGGGCTGTCGCAATTCCTGGAGGGTTGAGGATGCCTGAAACCTCCGTCTGCTGCTGTGGGCTGAGATCTGGTGATAATGGCGTGGCTGTTGGAAAATGACAGCCGCCCAATAAAGAAGATATTAAAATAAGGAGGTAAATCATCCTTTTTTGATGCTGCTTTTGGATTTCACCCCGGTTTGTTTTGTGATTGTTCATAATATTCTGTCGGTTTTCTTTGATTGATTTTTTCCTTAATCATTTACCTGAATATTATCGGTAGATAATTGGTAGTATATATTTGTAGGTTTTGTCTGAAAGGGAATAATAAACCGCCAGGGCAAAATCCTGGTCAGTGTCGTCACCAAGATTGGGGACACCATCGCCCGCAATGTTCGCTGCTGTTACAGTGATGGTGACGATGTCTGAGTTTAAATTCCGCAGGAAGACGCCTTCCGTGTTATTCATCATGTCAGGCGATCCGCCTGGCACTGAAAAACCGTCAGCCCCGAAGTTATTGCCATAATAGGTTTGCCCGTTGAATGAAACTGACAAATCGAGGTCGTTGACCCAGGCTGATGCATCCCCGCCCAAACCATGACCTGGAGCATCCGTCCAGACCAGCATGGCACGAAGTTCATCAAGCTCACCTTTGATGGGAAAACCCCAAAACTCACCTGTATTATGGAAAAGTGTTTCCTGGTCATAGTAAAGGACGGACATCGCTGGGTCTAAAACGGCATCTGCGTCCAGCCGTCCCCAGCCCTGTTTGGCATCGAAGGGGTGCCCCAGAATGCCGCCATCTGCATCCTTATTGCCCATAAGGTCATGGGCGACGGGTAAAAAGGCAGCTTTGACCAGTGCCGGGCTGGGGTCTTGCCCAAACCGGTTTCTATACTGTTCATGAAATAAGGCTGCCGCACCTGAGACCTGGGGGGATGCCATGCTCGTGCCGCACATCAGACCGTGCAGGCTGGTCATAGAGGTGGAGTCAACATAGCAACCCGGGGCGACCATGTGGGGAATCATTCGTCCATCAAGGGCCGGCCCGTGGGCAGTATTGTATGAGAGGTCGTTAATATTTAATCTTTGACTTCCAGTGCTATCATCGTTTTGCATGTAGGTTGATCCAATGGTGAAGGTATTTTTTGCTTCATCCGGTGTTCCCTGGGTTGAGGTGCCCCCCTTCCCATTCATGATGGAAAGTACAAAGGTCAAAGCCTGGTTCCCAGGCGTTTCAGGGTCCGCGTCTCGAACGCCGATATCCACCAGGCGGGTGTCATAGTCATAGCCCTGCGGCGTCCCGGAGGGTCCCCAGCTGTTGCCGGAGATGACCGCGCCGTTCCGGTAAGATTCGGTCATCAGTGTTAGCATGCCGTTTTCCTGTCGATAGATGGGGTCATAGACCTGTTCGACCAGCTTTGCCCCCGGAGCCATTCCCAATCCGCGAAGAAACCCAAAAGAATCGATCACGCCAGAAGACCCATCCCCGGCCATGATCCCGGCGGTGTGGGTGCCGTGGTTGCTGGCGGTGGTGCTGGTGCCGCAGCTGCTGCCAATACAGCCTGCCATACGATTAACTAAATCGGGATGAGTCTCTAAAATACCGCTGTCCACATTGGCGATGATCACGCCGTGACCGGACAAATTTACTTGCGCCAGCCAGGTTTGATACCCGGGGATAGCGCGATTACTGGCATCTATTTTTCCTGCATTAATCTGATTGCTCATCTCACCCCGGTCGCCGCCGTCGGTGGGAACTGGCTGGATGCTGTAAACGCCGGGCAATGATGCTGCGGCCTGTAACTGGTCGCCAGGGAGGATGAAACTGACCAGGTCGAAAGCCGGATCAAACCCGCTGGAAGCGGCTACCTGGCTGGCGCCAAGGGCTTCAAGGGCTGCAATTATTTTATCCAGCCCGGCTTGCGGCAGGGTCATCGCCCTAAAGTGGATTGGTTCGCTTCCCAAAACACGGTTTTTTGTCTGTACGGCATAAGCGGGTAAGTAATCACCAGTCCAGCGCACGAAATATCTTTGGGCTGATTTTTGGACGGCGTCGGCTGCACCCCAAACAAGATAGGTGAAGGGGTGGATATACTGTACAGGGGTTACCCCATCCTCTTCGAGGTCCTTCAGCCATTCCTCTTTTGTTGGCCCGTGAAATTGAATCAACCGTAAACCTGGTCCAGACCTGGTGGGCAGCTCACGCCATCCTGCAGCAAAATCAGGCTTTGAAAGGAGAGGGTCAAAAGACTGTCCGCCCAGGGTCAGCTTATAGGGGGCTTCAATCGCCTGGTAGGTCACACCCATTGCATCCAGTTTGGGCAGCTCATCTTTTGTAAGGACCATCCACTGGAAGCTGCCGTAATCAATCACGAATGTATCATCCGAAATTGCACTTTGCAAGCTGATCGCACCAGAATTAAATACGCGAATACCGACAGTCTCTGATCCGCCGTCTGCATCAGCGCTAGGAAAGGCCAATCCCAGCAAGAATACCGCGAGAATCAGCCAATGAAAATAATTGCGGGTCATCTTAACCCCGGGGAAATGGCATCCATAATGTCTTTATCATACATTCAGTCTTGAGAAGTGGCAATATGCTGTGAAGAGTTTCCCTGTGATGCCTATGTTTATGCTGCCTTTTTGATCAGCTTGATGCGCTGGTGTATTTCTTTAAACCCTGGCGAAATAACCAGGAGGCACCTATCAGGGCGCCAATGGTGAACAGCAATGTGAGGATCATCCACTGCCAGGAGAGCTTTCCTGAAAGCGCCTGGGCAGGGGTTGTTGTCATAAAACCTACCGGGATGATCCACGTCAGCACAAGGCGCAGCTAACCCGGGTAAAGTTCCACCGGGTAATAGGCTAGCTGAAAAAGGTCGTTAATGATCCAGGTGAATAGAAAATCGGAATTCCAGAAAACCAGGGCTGAAAAAGCCGCAGAGCGGCATACAGAAGGGCGACACCGGCGATTAAGGTGATGATAAATCCCAGCACTGCAAGCAAGATCAGTTGGGCTTGCATGAGGTGAATGGCATAGCCGAGAACCCCCAGCGCGAGGCACAGGTCAAAGTGACCCGTCCCGATTTACGTTTACAGGATAAATTAGTGAATGGTGAGTGGTTTCGCTAAATCTCGACTTTTCTCCAGAAAATTTATTGCGTTTGGTCTTTTGGAGTAAGGAGCCCTGCCCTGTTTAGGGTTAGCCCGAGAAGAATCAAAAATATCGTAAATTATTAAGGTCTATCAACCAAATTCCTCATGGACTTTGAGCTAGACGCAGATTTTCTTACTCAAGTGTATTGAGTAAATTGAGAATATGGTATAAAAAATTGGCCTGAGGTTATCAGGCCAAGTAGTCATCTTTTTTAGCAAAAGTGCTAATGGGAAGATTGCCCTAGTATCAAACTTCAGACCAAAAAGCTTCCATTGCTTTGAAGGTTTTTTCAGGCTGTTCCCAATGTGGCAAACCTTTTGTGGGAGAAACGCGTTCTGCTTTCCAATTTTCTTTCTCTTTAAGCAGAATCGGCAGCATGTCAAACCGAGTATATGGATCGCGATCATAGATTACCAGTACAGGGGTATCCAATGTTTCATAAACATTTTCTCGCACTGCCTGGGTAAAGAGCTTGCCGCTCAAGAAATAGGTTGGTGCATACTCCGCACCGGGTTGATGTGCGGTCTGGTAGGCATAATCCACAAAACGTTCTGGAACAAGCCCCTCAAAACTTTTGTTAAGGAAGTATTGGATGCTTGGTCGGCTTGCAACCAGGTCATAAAAGGGGCGATTCCACAATGGTACAGCCAAACCTGCATAAACTGTACTCTTTGTGCCGCGCTTTTCTGCTCGTTGGGACAACCGATCTGTCTTGGGCTGCTCAAAGCCAGTCGGCGATAGCATTACAATCGATCGGAAGAACTCAGCGTTTTCCTGTGCAGCAAGGGCAGCAAACTCACTGCTCAAGGAAAGGGTCACCACATCTGCCTGTTCGCCGACCACTTCCTTTAGAAAATCAAGGATGGCTTGTTGAAAGAGCTGCGGTGAATAAAGGCGGTCAGATCGATCGGAAAAACCGTATCCAGGAAGGTCCAGTGCAAATACCGGGCGTTCACCTCGAAACCGTTCAAAAATAGGTTTCATCTCAAAGGCGCTTGGCGCGGCATTGATGCTGTGCAATAAGACCAGCGGCACACCCTTCTCACTGCGATCCACATAATAACTGAGTCTCCCAGCGTGTTCTGAGTAAAAATCTTTCCGATCCGCTTCAATCGCTTTAACAAGTTCGGCGTCATGGCGTATGTACTTGCGGCTGTAAATGATCCAGCCAGCTGCAGCTGCAGCTGCGCTTGTGAGCACACTACCAAGTCCCCATCCCAGGCCTTTGAAGATGTTTTTAGATGTCTTGCTCATGGTCAACCTCCTGTATAAACGATCAAATTAGGTGATTTGTTATAAACCACGCAATTACCATATCTTATTTTACCCCGATGTACCCGTTTAATAAGGAGATGTTGAGATCAGGAATTATCAGAGGACTTTGTAAAGCTAAGCAATCAAAATTTCAACAAAGAAAATTTATTCATTCAGCACACAATGAGTTATTCCGCAAGTTTTTCATGCAATTCAGACCATTCTTCCATCAAAGATTCGATCTGTCCTTGCAAGGATACATAATCTTCACCCAACCTCAAAACCTGGTTGGAATCCGCTGGTGGATTTGCCAATTCATCAGATATTGTTTTTTGTTTTGTTTCCAAATCCTGGATTTGTTTCTCGATCTCTTCCAGGCGATTGGCTGCTTTTCGACGTTCATATTTTGAAAGCGGCTTTTCTGATGGTTTTTGCTGTGAGGAAAATGATCGGTTATGGGCAACCTCGGTGCTGACCGGGTCTTTCTCGTCACTCAAATCTGCCATTTTTAATTGATGGGCTTTAAATTGCGTGTAAGAGCCCCTGAACACCTGTAAACTTCTGCCCTGGGGTTCCACTTCCCAAATTTGAGACGCCAGGGAGTCAATCAAGTAGCGGTCATGGGAAACAAGCAAAATTGTGCCAGGGAAATTAGAAAGGACTGATTCCAATACCTCTTGTGTGGGTAAATCCAGGTGGTTGGTCGGTTCATCCAGCAGCAATAAATTGGCATCAGAGAGTGATAGTTTTGCCAGCGCCAAACGCCCGCGCTCCCCACCAGAAAGGGTGCCAACTTTGCGGAACACATCGTCACCCGTGAATAAGAACTTCGCCAGGTAATTGCGTATCTCTGCCGGCAGCATATTTGGAGAGACGCTGTCAATTTCCATCATCAAAGTTCGATCAGGGTCTAAACCCTCATGTGCCTGTGCAAAATAACCGATCACCAAACTTGCACCAATTGTCACTTTTCCAGAATACGGCGGAATCTTTTCCAGTATTGTCTTTAAGAATGTCGTCTTGCCGGCACCGTTCGGGCCGATTATTGCTGCACATTCCTGCCGCTGTAGAAGCAGGTCGGGGCATGAGAATAAGGGCTTGCCCTCATCGTGGTAACCGACTTCTAAATTATGCGTTCGTAAGACAATATCACCTGAGCGACCGCGTGTGTTGAGGTTGATGTGCATCCGCCGCGGTTCACTGGGCGGTGGAGCAAGGCGGGAATCCTCCAGCAAGCGTTCCAATCGACGGCGGCGGCCTTTAGCCTGGCTGGTATTCTGACCGGCAATATTGCGCCGGATAAATTCCTGTTCTTTTTCGATAAAGGCTGTTTGCGCTTCATATTCCGCTAATCGCCGAGCATAACGTTCTTCACGCTGGGAAAGATACGTAGAATAATTGCCGCTGTAAACCTCGAGGGCAGGCGTCATTTCCCAAATCGTCTCAGCCACCTGGTCAAGGAAGTACCGGTCGTGGGAGACGACCACCAATGCCCCATCCCAATCCTTCAAAAAGGATTCAAGCCATTCCACTGCCTCAATATCGAGGTGATTGGTCGGCTCATCCAGCATCATCACATCCGGGCTCTCCAGGAGCAGTTTTGCCAGCAGGGCGCGCGTCCGTTCGCCACCTGAGAGTTGTGTGATCGGTCGATGGAAGTCCTCTTCGTCAAACCCAAGACCGGATAAAGTTTGTTTGATGCGCATTTCGTAGGTATATCCCCCCTGCTGTTCGAAAGCTTGTTCCAGGCTGCCGTATCTTGTCACCGCTTCATCTGATTGCCCAGGATCCGCCATGGCTTGCATCCATTCTTTTAAGGCTTCTTCCATATCAATGAGGTCGGAAAAAACCTCCAAACAGGTTTGCCATAAAGTCCCTTTTGCTGCCAGGCTTGCTTCCTGGGGCAAATACCCGATGGTCAATTCCTTTGCATGCTGAACAACACCTGAATTGGGAAAATCCTGCCCGATCAGGATTCGAATAAGCGTGGTCTTTCCAACGCCATTCGAACCTACCAGCGCAATCCGGGCACCGCGAGGTATGGATAAAGAGATACCTTCAAAGATATCCTGTGCACCAAATGATTTTGAAAGGTTGTTTGCGGTGATTAATGACATCGTGCAAAGTATACCATTTTCAATCCTTTTAATACGCTAAATTGATATTGATGCCATTGGAGAATCATTCCTCTCAATACGCACCTGTGCATGGTAGAATTTCTTTTATGAAACGAAATACGAAGCGGTGGCTTATCTGGTTGGGATTGGTCATTTCGGCAGCTTTTTTATACCTGGCTTTCAGAGAAATTAATTACCGGGAACTATGGCAAACCCTCAGGGAAATAAAGCTGTTGTGGCTTATCCCAGGCCTGGTTATTTATTTCATTGGTGTGCTGGTGCGCACCTGGCGCTGGCAGTACCTGCTCAAACCCCTCAAAAAGGTCAGCATTAACACCCTTTTCCCAATCATCAATATTGGCTATATGGGTAATAATGTCTTCCCGCTGCGGATGGGCGAGGTGCTCCGTTCTGTGGTGGTCAAACGATGGGAGGATGTTTCAATTTCTGGTTCCCTGGCGACAATTGTTGTGGAGCGGATCTTTGACGCTGTGGTGATTATCGGCTTTGTGCTGCTTAACCTCAGGCAGCTAACAAAATTATCCAATACAGGCACATTCGCTCAATTGGGAAGCCTTGCGACCTGGGCAGTGGTGATCTTTTTGGCTGGATTGGGGGTTTTTATTCTGATTGCGATGTTCCCAAAACGAGCCAGCAGCCTGATCCAAAGCATTGTCAACAAAATTCTCCCGGAGCGCTTTCGTGAACCAGTTATGAAAATTGCGGATCGCTTCCTTGAAGGTTTGATGAGTTTGCGCTCACCGGCCGATGCCTTAATGATTTTTCTGACTTCCATCCTGATCTGGATTCTTGAAACAGGATTGTACTGGAGCGTCAACCAGGCCCTGGGATTGAACCTCAATTTTAGACAACTGATGCTTCTAAACGGGGTCGTCAATTTGGTGTTATTGATACCTGCTGCTCCCGGAGGGCTGGGGACCTTTGATGCGGCTGGACGCGCCATGCTTGAAGCCTATGGCATCGCCGCAGAACCCGCCCTGGGATATACACTTGTCCTTCGGATTGCATTATGGGCGCCCATCACCCTGTTAGGAACGATCTATTTTGTGCGAGAAGGCTTGAAATGGACCATGGATGCAGGTGAAATGGAAGCCCAAACTAAGGACCTCACAACACAGGATATTGAAGAGGTAAACCATGAATAATGAAAAACAAAGCATTGCCGTCGTAGGGGCTGGGATTGGCGGCTTGTCAGCAGCATATGACCTGGCAAAAGATGGCAATAAAGTTGTTATCTTTGAAGCCTCAGACCATGTTGGCGGGTTGGCAGCAGGCTTTAAGGAGCCTCATTGGGATTGGACCGTTGAACGCTTTTATCATCACTGGTTTCATTCTGACGAGCACATGCTGGGCCTGATTGACGAATTGGGCTGGTCAAATCAGGTTATTTTCCCAAAGCCAACCACGGTGATGTACTACCGCGGAAAATTTTATCCCTTTGACTCCATAACTGCAGCATTAATGTATCCTGGTCTGGGGTGGGGGATCAACAAAATCCGCTTTGGGCTGATTGGTTTATATCTGCGGCTGACAAACAACTGGCAAGCCCTTGAAAAAACCACCGTTGATACGTGGATGCGCAAATGGGCGGGGGATAAAGTTTATGAATCCATGTGGGAACCGATGATGATCGGGAAATTTGGCGAGGGGTATGCAAAGGTCGTTAATATGGCATGGTTTTGGGCGCGGCTGCACGCTCGAACGACCCGACTGGGCACCTTTGAGGGGGGCTTCCAGATTTTTGCTGATAAATTTGCCGAACGGCTTGAGCAGATGGGCGTTGAAATTCGACTTGAATCACATGTAACAGAGATCAAAGCTGCTGACAACAACGGCATTTCGATCACAACAGCGGTAGGCCAGACTGAGCATTTCTCCCAAGCGCTTGTAACCACATCTCCCGGTCTGCTGGCACGCTTAGCACCCGACCTGCCGAAAACCTACCTGGATGGGCTGCTGTCATTGACCAGTATGGGCGCTGTTGTAATGGTGGTATCCCTTAAACACCAATTATCCCAGGAGGGCTATTACTGGTATAACATTCCAAAAGCAGCTGGCTTCCCATTCCTGTCCCTGGTGGAACATACCAACTTTGTCAAGCCTGAATACTTTGGCGGTGATCACATCCTCTATATTGGTGACTATCTTCCCCAGGATCATGCATATTTTGACCTTTCGAAATCCGAATTGGAAGCAAAATTTTTACCCCATCTTCAAAAATTTAACCCCGATTTTTCACCTGATTGGGTAAAAAAGACATGGTTGTTCCGAACGAAATATGCGCAACCTGTGCCCCTGGTGAATCACTCGCAGAATATTCCCGCCATTCGGACTCCGATTGAAGGACTGTATTTTGCCAGTATGAGCCAAGTTTATCCCTGGGATCGAGGAACAAATTTTGCGGTTGAAATTGGACGTCGAGCGGCAAGTATGATGATTCAGGACAAAAATGACTGATTCCAAATTATGAATCAAAACTTCGAACATATGAGCATTTTCTCGCAAAATCAATTAATTACCAATCCCCTAAATACGCCGATTAATGGCATTTTTAATTATTAACCCCCATATATAGGGGTTTGACTGAGGTGACATCCCTTAAAGCAGAGCTCAACGTTTATCTAATTCATGTATTTAATACTTATAAAAAAAATCTTATTTTTTAAGGTTGGCTTGTCTTAAAATACATGGATTTTTTAGCAAAAAAGAGCAGAATCCGCTTGTGGTTAATTTTGATTCCCGTTAAAATACTAATCACTTTCCAACCAAGTGGGCAAGGGAAACCATCATTGGAAAGACATAAGTGTTATAAGATAACCACTTTATAAAAATATAAGCAGTGGTTATTTTTACTTCAGATCGATTTTCATCGCTGGCTCACCGCAGCACATGGAAGAAAGGAAGTTGAATGAGAGCAGAACATGCCTGGCAGGCCACCATAGGTCAGCTACAACTTGAAATGTCAAAGGCGTCCTTTGATACATGGGTCAGCAGCGCACAATTTCTTGGTTATGATGAGGAAACAGGTCTTTTTACTATTGGTGTCAAAAATGCGTACGCCCGTGATTGGCTCGATGACCGCTTAAGCGCCAAACTCTCAAGATTGCTAACAGGCATGATCGGAAAACCAGTAACAACTGAAATTAAAGTTCATTCTACGAATACATCCATTCCAGAATCTGAAGTCCAAAAGGCAGCTGCTCAGAAAGCACCCCTTCCAAACGACAATACAAACATCAACAACCGGTACCGCTTCGATAATTTTGTGGTTGGCGCAGATAACCGCCTGGCACATGCTGCCTGTATGGCTGTAGCGGAAAGCCCGGCACGCGCCTATAACCCCTTATTTCTTTATGGCGGTGTTGGATTGGGAAAAACGCACCTTCTTCATGCCATTGGCAACGCCTGCCAGCCGGCGAATTTGAACGTTCTGTATGTTTCTTCAGAAGAATTCACCAACGACCTGATCAATGCCATCCGAACGCATACCACACCAGCCTTCCGTGAGAAATATCGCCAGATTGATGTGCTTCTTATCGATGATATCCAATTCATTGCCGGCAAAGAATCCACGCAGGAAGAATTTTTTCATACTTTTAACACCCTGCACGGACAAAACAACCAAATCGTGATCTCTTCTGATCGATCACCTAAAGCCCTTGTGACGCTAGAGGAACGCCTGCGCTCTCGCTTTGAATGGGGATTGACGGCTGATATTCAACCCCCGGATGTTGAAACCCGATTAGCTATTCTGAGGGCAAAAGCAGAGCGAGCAGGGCGGCAGGTCCCGGCTGATATTCTTGAATTGATCGCCAGACAGGTACAGTCCAATATTCGTGAACTTGAAGGTGCTCTGAATCGCGTTCTGGCGTATTCTGACCTGACCGGTGTGCCGCTGACATTAGAATTGGCACACAACGCCCTGACTGATTTTCTCCCACACGGTTTGGATCTGCAGCCGGATGATGTGTTGGACGAGGTTTCAAAAACTTTTGGTGTTTCCAACGATCGCCTTTTGGGTCGGGAGCGCACACGGGAGGTTGCCCTTCCGCGCCAGATTGCGATGTATTTGATGCGGGAAGAAGGCGGGGTTTCATTACCTCAAATCGGCGAAATCGTTGGCGGGCGAGACCATACCACTGTGATTTATGCCTGTGATAAGGTTAACAACTTGATGGAAACGGATGAGCATTTACGCCGGCAAATTTTACAAATTCGTGAACGTCTCTACGGGCGGGTCAGCGTAGCTATTTAAATTCGATCAAGTAAGTTAATTTTGGAAAATAAGCCTTTTTGAAACACGCTTATTTGGTAATGAGAATTGATGAATAATTTGATTTGGGGGATAATCTATATCACTATGACTGCCAATTATTCTCACTTAATAAGCAATGAATGATTCAAAGCGTTTTGGGATACTATCCGGGTTTGTTGCTGCCATCCTGTTTGGGGCATCAGCACCTCTTGGGAAACCCCTGCTCGACCATTTAAATGACTTCCAGTTAGCTGGCTTGCTCTATTTGGGCGCAGCTTTAGGCGTGAGTGTATTCTTTATAGGGAAAAACCCAGCACAAACTTTGCGCCGAATATCTCGGAAAAATATCTTAAGATTATCCGGCGCAATATTTTTCGGTGGTATTTTAGGGCCTTTATTTCTTATGGGAGGCCTTCGGATTGCAGCAGCTGCCTCAGTTTCATTGTGGCTAAATATGGAAATGGTAGCGACGGTGATCATCGGATATTTCTTTTTTGATGATCATCTGTCAAAGAAAGGCTGGCTGGCAAGTTTGGGAATCCTCGCTGCGGCAACGCTCCTGGCTTTGGAGGGAGGTGTTGCAGGATTCAAGGCTGCAGGGCTGATTGCGCTTGCTTGTATAAGCTGGGGCTTGGATAACCACCTAACCGCATTGATCGACGGTATCTCTCCGGCAGAAAGCACATTTTGGAAAGGATTGGTTGCAGGGTCGGTCAATTTGATTTTGGGTCTTCTTGTTGGCTCTTATCATGCTGGTTTGCTGAACACGATCGCCGGACTTGGATTGGGCGCTTTGGCTTATGGCTTGTCGATCATGCTTTATATCAGCTCTGCTCAACAACTTGGCGCGACACGCTCACAATTTATATTTTCAAGTGCACCATTTTTTGGCCTATTGTTTTCCCTTTTATTTGGCGGCACCTTATCCATTTACCAAATAGGGGCATTCTTTCTTTTCTTAGGATCAGTGTTCATCTTGTTCCGAGAGAGCCATGCCCATCACCACTTGCATTACCCATTTGTACACAGCCACACCCATTATCACCCTGATCAACATCATAACCATTACCACCCAGAGGGCGAAGGAAAACCCTATCGTCACAGCCACGAACATGGGCATCAAACCCAGGAACACAGCCATCCCCACTGGCCTGATCTCCATCATCGCCATGAGCATGACTGAGTATTACTAATTTTTTTGAATCAGGATTAGCGTTTTTCCATATTTCCCCAGCTGGGGCCGGCTTTAGCTTCAGTGCTGAGCGGGATATCCAGGCTGTAGGCGTTTTCCATCACGCGGGTCACCAGTGTAAGGGTTTCTTGCAATTCCTTTTGAGGCACCTCAAAGATCAACTCATCGTGAACTTGCAGCAGCATTCGCGCATTTAATCCTATCTTGGCTATTTCATCCGGCAGTTCAAGCATGGCAAGCTTGATAATATCTGCAGCTGTGCCCTGGATGGGTGCGTTGATCGCTTCACGTTCTTCACGCTGCCTGATTGCATAACTCGCTCCGCGCTTCAGGTTGGGGAAGTAACGCCGCCGACCCAGCAGTGTTTCCACATAGCCCTGTTCTGCTGCCGTCTCTCGAATGCCATCCAGGAAATTCTTTACACCGGGGAACTTCTCGAAATAAGTGGCGATAAAGTTCTCCGCTTCTGCAAGGGTTAAATCGGTAGCGTTGGTCAGCCCATATGCGCTCATCCCATAGATAAGACCGAAATTGATCGCCTTGGCATGGCGCCGCATCTCCGGCGTGACCTCGTTCACGTCAATGTTGTGAACGGCTGCGGCTGTTGTGGCGTGAATATCCTGACCGGCATTAAAGGCGGCCAGCATGGCTTTGTCCTGGGACATGTGTGCGACAATCCGCAGTTCAATTTGAGAATAGTCCACAGCCAGCAGCTGCCAACCCTCACTGGCAATGAATCCATTGCGTACGCGCCGTCCAATTTCTGTTCGGGTGGGGATATTCTGCAGGTTGGGATCAGAGGAAGCAATCCGTCCTGTCACCGTGCCAGTTTGGTTGAAGGAAGTGTGGACCCGCCCCGTTTCCGGGTTGATTTGCAGCGGCAGGGAATCGACATAAGTTGACCGCAGTTTTTCGAGCTCCCGATACTCAAGCATCCAGTCAATCACCGGGTGCTGCCCTTTCATTGCTTCTAAAACGGAGGCAGCCGTGGAATAATAACCTGAGGAGGTTTTACGCGCCCGATCCGGGGGTGTTAACCCCAGGTCTTCAAATAATGCCTGGGATAGCTGCTGCGTTGAATTCAGGTTGAATTTGTAACCGACTGCATTCTGGATTTTATCTTCAATTTTTCCCAGGCTTTCTTCCAATTCATGCGAAAAATCTTCAAAGAATGCCTGGTCCAGCTTTATTCCCGCTTCTTCCATGGCAGCTAAAACAGAGATAAGGGGCATTTCCATGGTTTTGAAGAGCTCTTCAGCTTCTTGTGCTTCCAAATCATTTTTCAACTCAGGTATCAAGCGCAGGCAAATTGCTGCATCTGCTGCGGCATAGCTGGCGGCATCAGCGATGGATACTTTGTCCATCGTCTTTTGGCTGCTTCCTTTGCCAATCAATGCTTCAATATGGGTCATTTCATATCCCAGGCGCACCCATGCCAGGTTTTTTAATCCCAGGTTTCGTGATGCAGGGTTAATCAACCACTCTGCAATCATGGTGTCAAATGTAAGGGGTGAAACGATCAAACCGGCTCGTTTTAAGACCAGGTAATCGTATTTGAGGTTGTGACCTGCTTTACCAATCTCAGGGTCTGTCATCACCCCTGAAAGGGCATCAACAACGTCCTTGAGCGGCAGTTGTTTGCCTTCTTTATGCCCGACTGGAATGTAGTAACCGTGATCAGGCTTCACTGCCAGGGAGACCCCGACCAATTTTGCCCGCATCACGTCTGTATCCGTGGTTTCGGTGTCAAAAGCAATCATGTCCGCATCTTTCAAGGTTTTTATGAGTTCTGAAAGAGCCTCGGGTGTATCCACAATTGTTGTGCTTATTTCTCCTGCTGAATCATCCGTTGATGCAGACTCGATACCTTGAGGGAATAAATCCATTTGTTCTTCGCCCTCAGGCATAATCGGCTTCATCTTCCCAACAAGTTTGTTGAGCTGGTCTGTCAGTGTTCGGAATTCCAATTCTCTGAATAGGTCTTCTACTGCTTTGGGATTAAAGCGGTCAATGCGTGCCTGTTCAAGATTAAGATCTACTTTCAGATCCGTCACAATGCGGGACAGTTTTTGGCTGAGATAAGCGACTTCTTTACTTCCTTCAAGCGCGGATTTTGCCCGACCGGATATCTCATCGATATGTTCAAAGATGCCGTCGAGATCGCCGTATTCATCGAGCAGCTTCACAGCCGTCTTTTCACCGACCCCTTTGACGCCGGGGATGTTATCGGAGGTGTCACCACACAGCGCTTTAAAATCCACCACCTTTTCAGGTAAAACGCCGAGCTTCTTTTTCACATCCTCAGGGAAGTAGTCTTTGGCATCTGAGAGCTTGCTGCCCGCCAGGTTAACCACCACCCGATCCGTAACCAGCTGTAATAAGTCCTTATCGCCGGTGATGATCTTCACTCCCAAACCTTTTTCTTCTGCAGCCCAACGTGCCACGCTGCCGAGAACGTCATCAGCCTCATAATTTTCCATTTCTAAGCGGGGGATATTAAGTGCATCGACGATTTCACGCATGCGCTCTACCTGCGAACGGAGGTCATCTGGCATTTTCGCACGCGTGCCTTTATAGTCATCAAAAAGCTCATGGCGAAAGGTTTTTCCCTTATCAAATACCACTGCCAGGTAATCGGGATTTTCCTGTTCAAAGATTCGCAAGAGGATGCTGGTAAAACCATAAACACCAGCTGTTGGCTCGCCGCTGCTTGTCTGGAAAGCATTGGTGCGGGTTCCGCCGGCTGTTAGCGCGTAGTAAGCCCTGTAAGCGAGGCCGTGACCGTCAAGAAGATATAAAACTGGGGGCATAGGAGCAGTCCTTTATTCTATTGAATGGATGCTTTCAATTCATTTTAACTCGATTTGGCTTTGAAT
>LGHA01000087.1 GCA_001508595.1 Anaerolineaceae bacterium 46_22
CTTATTTATACTATTGGTGTAGGACAAACAATAGTGAAAGATGTAATTTTAAGATATGAGTAATATCAATAAATCAATTTGTAAAAAATTTCACAATAATATTGAATTTCTTTTTTGATAATTTTCAAATTCAGGGAAGAAATATTCCTGCTCAATTAATATGTTCAGGGAGAAACCATCCCGAATCCTTAAAGATTCGTGCAGTTTGCGTTTGAAAAGCAGGAAACTTTGTAAATGCATCCGCGGGGGACCCGTTGAAAATGATTTTCCCCGCGTCTATAATGGCGATCCGATCGGCCATCCCAGCAGCAAACTCTACATCGTGCGTTACAAGCAAAATACCTTTGCCAAAATCTCGCCATTCCTTGAAGAGAAGGGATAATTGGTTTTTTGCAGCATAATCTAGTCCTCGAGTGGGTTCGTCTAAAAAAATAATGTCAGGATCATGAATTGTTACAGCAGTCAGGGCGACGCGCTGCCTCTCACCAACGGAAAGGTCCCTCGGATATTGGTGCGATTTTTCTGCGAGCTTGAATTGTTGAAGAAAATCGATTAAATCTTGTTCAGTCTTTTCAAGCCCGTGATTTTTGAGAGTGACTTTTAATTCATCCAAGATGGTTTCTGCAAAGAGTAAATCGTTGGGGTTTTGCGGTAAGTAGCCAATTTGCTTTAAAATCATGGTCATGGGCAAATCTGTAAAATTTTGACTCCTAAAGTATTTTTCACCCTTAGAATCCATTAATCCTAAAATTGATCTTAACAAACTTGTCTTTCCAGCGCCGTTTTTTCCTAAAAGGACGAGAATTTCTGATTTATTCAGGCTAATGGATACATCTTCAAGGATTGGTTTCTGATCAATTTGTGCGGACAAGTGCTTGATTTCTAGTATTGATCCAGATTTTGTTTTTTGTAGTTCCGACTGAACCAGTTTGAAATCAGGTTTTTTGTTCTTAATTACATCATCTGGAAAATCCTCAACAGTTAACGGCAGCGGATTCAGTCCTAATTTTTTCCCGATCGCCACAACTGGCGGCACATTTTGTAAATGTGGGATTATTTGTTCCGGGCCGCCAATGAACAGTTTGTGCTCATCATTTATTTCTATGACCTTGTCTGTGTAGGGCAGCAACCTTTCAAGCCTGTGTTCTGAGATCAGGATGGTCAGGTCAGAATTGTTTTTTAAGGAAACGCATAATCTTAATATTTGATCCGCAGAAATAGGGTCAAGCTGTGATGTGGGTTCATCCAAAAGCAGTACCTTCGGATTTGTCACAAGCACACTGGCAATCGCCACCTTTTGTTTTTCCCCGCCAGAAATTTCATGGATTGATCGGTGACGAATTGAGGATAATTCCAGGCGTTCAATAACGTCATCAACACGAGCATGCATTTCATTTCTTGCCAATCCCATGTTTTCCAGAGCGAAAGCAATTTCATCTTCAACGATATCAAAGACAAACTGCGCTTCGGGTTCTTGAAACACAAATCCGACATTTGCAGCAAGCATTTCAGGGCCATCCGTGATTGGGTCTGACCCAAAAACATCAATCTTTCCCGATATCGTGCCCCCTGAAAAATGCGGAACAAGGCCGTTGATACAGCGTAAGAAAGTTGATTTGCCGCTCCCGGATGGGCCGATAATCAGGGTCAGGGTGCCTGGTTCAATTTGACAATCAACATTTTCAAGAACATGTTGAGAGGCAGAGGGATATTTAAAGGATAGTCCTTTAATGTTAATCATGGATGGACACCAGTATGGGCAGAATTGGGATGGCACTCAGCAGGATGCCTCCAATATTGAGCGATGGTCTAGATAATTGTGGGTAGGGCGTATAGGAAAAATTATTTTCATAGAATGCAGCAATAATGACTTGTGTAATAAGGATTATTAGAAAAATGGCGCTGAAAATGATATCTTTCTTCTGCCATGAAACCTGGTGATAATGTGTGACTCTGAATTCGCGGCCTTTTTTTAAAAGGGTTAGGATGATGATGCTTCCACCAACACCATATAGAAAAATGCTGATGGCTTGTGGATAAGCATATAAATTCAATATCCATCCAGAAAAAATTGAAAAAGTGCCAATAACCAGGCTGATCACCGCTAAATTTGCATGGTTTCTGATGGAAACAGCGTGAAAGCCTCTCGATGTCATCGATTCTGAAAGAATTATGGCGTCTTCAAGGCTGGTTACAATCAAAGGTAATAGGATAGGCAGCCAATCAGATATCTTTTTCATAGGGTTCCCACGAATCAATTGTGCTTCCTTGATTTCCCTGGCTCTTTGTTGAATAGAAGGGAAAAACGTCAATGCCAATGTCGCAGTCATCCCAATTGGGTGGAAGGCACGTGGTATCAATCGACTCATCTGTTTCACACTCAATGCTAAGTTTAGAATGTTGAAACTGAGATATAGCGAACCAATGATCAGGCCGTTAATGGCACCATAGATGAGTGATTCAAGAGTAATATCCCCACCAATCAAAAGCCAATTTGATGGGAAGTAGAATAATTTGGTTTGACCTATGTGCGTAAATAAACCGTTTACGAGTGATGAGATCAAAACCATTGAGAAAAGAAAGCGAAGGTTAAGACCAATCCAGGCTTTTCTATGCTGTGCCTTTGCTTTTCGATTGCCAAGGATAAAAAGGGAAATTAAAACCAGCAAAAGGTAAATTGGATTTCTTGTAGCCAGAACAAAGATGACTGTATTAATCAGCCACAAAACCCAAATATAAGCGTTTTTCATGATGGTTTTGATCCTTCGAAGTGAAATGAAAACCGCTGGTAAAAGCGTTGAAATACCTTTAGGAAAGGACGTGCCATTGTCAGCATGATAAGAATATTGCCAACAGAACGGGTGATATCCCATATAACAGATGTCGCCAAATAATATGCACCATATTTGCCCAGGTTTTCCAGCAGGCTGGCCCCTTGGCTCCAAGATGATCCTGCACCACCCCCAAGAAAAGGCCAAAACCAGAGGTTCATAATTAACCCATAAAGCATTCCCCAGATTGCGCTGAAAAGGGTTAATAATAAAATCTCACCAAATCTACCTTTCAAGTTTAACTTCTCAGTCGTAAAGGACAAAATTGAAGCAGTTTGACCCACCCAGCCTGCTGTGATCATTTGGCCTGGCAGCCAGGGCCCGATACCGCCGGTAATCAAACCTGATACGAACATGGTCATAGCACCCATCAGGAAACCGATTCGACTGCCAAAGAAGTAACCCACCAGTATGATCAGGAAAAACGTTGGGCTGAAACCTGCAGGACCAGGTATTGCATTCTCAAGAAAACGCAAGCCAGCATTAATAGATATTAAGACACCTAAAAAGGCAATCATTTTATTGTCCAGAACGGAAGATTGCGTTTCAATAAAAACAATTGCCAGGCACAAAATGATGATCAGACTGACCACAATTGGAAAAGCTGAAGATTGTATTTCAGTATTCCGAGCCTGGGGAAGAATAAAGGGTGCCAGAAGGCTCAAAAGACCGATAAGAAAAACAAAGATGTTTGTCAAAATCCCTGTAAGCGTGTTTTTCATGCCGGCTTTCGGATGTATTTGAAATAAATGAAAACTGCCAGGAGAATTCCGAAGGCTGCAATGATTACGAGAGGGAGGGGATTAAATTGCTCTGCTTCTTCATCCTCAAACCTTGTCTCATTTTGTGTTTGTTCTCCTGTCGTTTCTAGCGTTTCTATCACAAGGCTCTCAGTTGGAGAGGGTTCAGTAATTTGTGGTGGTTGTGGTGTGTCTTGCTGAATAAAATTACCTTCTTGAGATTTAAAGAGATCTCCGTAGTTAAGATAGGTTTGGGCTTGATAATTTTTTAATACATCTGTTCCGCAAATTTCGCTTATGTTTGTTTCGTAAGCAGGTGGTTTGGATGGAAATTCTTCCCAGCTTGTCAGGTACCATGCCTGGATGCTGCCTGGAAAAACGTTTGATTGTGCCGCGCCGGTTTCGTAAAACTGCCATTCTCTTCCATCCCAATACCAGTAAGACCAGTACAGGGTGCCATTTTTGGGATTTTTGAATCCTTCAATAGCGTTAATAAATCCACCTTCCGAATCCACGGTTAGACCAGAGGAATCTAACAGAGTCATGCCTGATACAGAATCCTCATCAAGTGCGATACATCTTTTGATGATATCTCCCTGTTCATTGGGGTCGACAATCAAACCGGCATAGGGCGTTGATTCGGGAGGACTTAAAAGGTAATTCCCTTTAAATAAAGCCAGCAACGATGCTGTTGTCGCCATCAGATTATCGTCCGGGTAGTCCCATGAATAAACAAAAGCACCGTTTGATTTTTGATAGGAAAGTAAATCCGGCAATGGGTTCAGATTTTTCTCGGTTTTCCATTCGGAACTTGATTCACCCAGGGCATTAAGTGCCATCAAAACAAAGGCTGTGGTGCTTGAATCGCCCCAACTGCCATCTTCAGACTGCATTTGAGCAATAAAACTTAACCCGTTTTGGATAGCGGGATTATTGGGTTGAATATCGGCCGCCAATAATGCCTGAATGGCTAATGCTGTGTTATCCGGCCAGATGCCAGTGCCTGTGGCATATTCCCAACCCCCATTCTCAGCTTGAAGTGAAATAAGTGTATTTACTGCCCCTTCTGGAATTTCTTCGCCAACAGCAGAAAGCCCAAGGATAGCCAGCGCCTGGTGCCAGGTGTTGTCGGCATCACCAAAGGCATTTATGTTTGGATCATAAGTTTCCAAAAGCGTTTCTACAATGTTGTTGCCAGCAAAATTCTTTGGATTTTCACCGCTTGCGACCAACCCAAGGATGAGCTTTCCAAGAGCATCCGGACCATTTTCGAGATATGAATCCAGGTTTTCGGCAATGAAATCTGAAGGACTTTTCTCGTTATTGATTATGGAATCCGGATCCCATCCAGCGGCTTGCAAAGCCAAAATGACATCAATGGTTTGCCCAATAGAACCCCAACCGCCATCAAGACCCTGGTTTTCGATGATGTAATCAAAAGCATTGCTTGCTCGTTTGACATAGCCTAAAGCATAAAGCGGTTGACCTGACAGACCGAGCAAGGCTTCTGCTGTTGAATATGCGTTTCCGTATTCACCGCCTATCATGCCATCTTCTTTTTGCAGCGCAAGGAGTGCTTGTAAGGGATCAGCATCATATTTTCGCCAGGTTTCATCCAGAGGATTTTCACCAATCGCACTTATTGCCTGAAGGATCATTCCTGTCGTGTTGGCGTTGGTGGTCGA
>LGHA01000088.1 GCA_001508595.1 Anaerolineaceae bacterium 46_22
AACAGTAGAAAAGAAGGTGGAATCACGAATTCACATTGGTGAAAATGCCAGAACACCCAGTATTGAATCCTTACCTGTCAAAATGGCTGCTGTTGACCTGTCCGTTTATTACGGCAAATTTCGCGCCCTCAAAGATATCTCAATTAAAATTCCGGAAAACAAAATCACAGCATTGATCGGGCCTTCTGGCTGCGGGAAGTCCACCTTATTGCGATCATTTAACCGGATGAATGACCTGGTCAATGGCTCCCGGGTTACAGGACAGATCCTGCTGAACGGGAAAAACATCTACGAGCCCGGTATAGACGTGGTTGATATTCGACAGCGGGTTGGCATGGTCTTCCAGCGGCCCAATCCCTTCCCAATGAGCATATTTGATAATGTCGCCTACGGACCACGCTTATATGGCATTCATAAAAAAAATATCCTTGAGGAGATCGTAGAAACAAGTCTGCGCAAGGCTGCGCTTTGGGATGACGTCAAGGATAAACTTGAGCAGTCCGGGTTGGCGCTTTCTGGGGGGCAGCAGCAGCGCTTATGCATTGCCCGGGCAATCGCTGTTGAACCAGCGGTGATCTTAATGGACGAACCGGCATCTGCCCTTGACCCAATCTCAACATTGAAGATTGAGGAATTGATGGAAAGCCTTAAAGAGGACTACACCATCGTGATCGTAACCCATAACATGCAGCAAGCTGCACGAGTGTCAGACTTCACAGCATTCTTGATGATCGATGAAGATCGGGCCGGTTGGCTGGTAGAATTTGGCGCAACCGAACAAATTTTTACAAATCCTCAAAACGAACAAACGGAGCAATACGTCACTGGTCGCTTTGGATAGAATGTTATACAATAAAGATGCCTGCAGGCAGCCTTTGAGGAGAAAATCATGCCTCGTCAAACATTAGATCGAGAAATACATCACTTACAGGATGAAGTCCTGCTGCTGGGAAGCATGGTGGAACAAGCCATGCTGAATGCAATTGACACACTCAAGCAAAGGGATAAAAAAGCAGCACGACTGGTATATCTTGATGATGAACGGATCAACGAAAAAAGATATGCCATTGAGAACCGTGTCTTGATCCTGTTTGCAACCCAACAACCCATTGCCCATGACTTGCGCTTGCTGGCAGCAATTCTTGAAGTGATCACGGAGCTGGAGCGGATGGGCGATTACGCCAAAGGGATTGCAAAAATCACCGTCCGAATCAGCGATGATGAAACGCCGATACCGATCCGGGAAATCACCCGCATGGGAGACCTGGCAGTCAGCATGCTTCACCGTGCCCTCAGCGCCTTCATCAACGAAGATGTCAACATGGCTTACCGCATACCAAAAGAAGACGACCTGGTCGACGATCTTTACAACCAGGTTTATCACAAGAACGTCAACGCCATGATCGCTAACCCGGAAATCATTGACCATTCCAGCTACATTATGTGGGTGGTTCACAACATTGAACGCATGGCAGATCGCGTGACCAATATCTGTGAACGAACCATCTTTATTGCCACAGGCGAATTATTAGAGATTGATATCTCAGATGATGAATGGGCAGAAGAGGATGAAAATTAAACGACGCTTTCTTGAATATCCAATCAAACCAGGCCGGCTTTGTTAATGCCGGTTTTTTAATTCAAAGTGCCGGGTAAGCATATCCTTCATACCCGGGCTTGAGAAAAAACGATGGAAACAAAAGATCAAATAGAAATCTATCGTTTCGGCACAGCTTACATACTTGAGCAGATCCATCAATTTGAAGGCGAAATTGATGGCGCATTAAAGGAAAAGGATATTGAGTATGTCCATCGAATGCGAGTTGCCTCCCGCAGGCTGAGGACAGCGCTGAATCTCTTCCATTTGTACTTGCCGGATGACACTGCTCAAATCTGGCGCCGTGAATTTAAAGGTATCACAAAGGCTTTAGGGCAAGCCAGGGATTTAGATGTCCAAATTCAACTTGTCAGAGGCTTTTTGATGGGGGATGTGGCGCGTGAATATGAATATGGATACAGGTGCCTGTTATTAAGGCTAAAACAAAATCGAAAAAAAGCCCAGGAAAACGTCAAATCCGCCATTGAGATTTTACAGGCAAAGGGGACACTCAACAGAATTCATACGGTTCTGAAAATGCCAGGGGAAGACCAGGACTTGAATTTTCCACCTTACTTATACCAGGCGCCATCCGAATCGATTCAAAGAGGATTAGAAAATTTCCTCAGCTACCAGGAATTCATTTACTCACCAAATAACGGGGATCATTTGCATGCCATGCGTATCGCCGGCAAGCGTTTGCGGTACACCATGGAAATTTTCGCGCCTCTTTTCCAGCAAAGATTGCTCCCATTTATTGAGATCATGAAAGAAATTCAGGATCAGCTGGGGGAAATTCACGATTGTGATGTATGGGTCGTCTGGCTGCCTGAATTCATCGCGCTGGAACAAAACCGAAGGCAGGGGCATTTTAGCCATGCTCGGCGAGTAAAAAGATTGCTCCCCGGAATTCATCATTTAATTGAGGATCGGAAACTCGCTCGACAACAAGCGTATCATGCCTTTATTGAAAACTGGCAAAAACAAAAGGATGAACAAACCTGGGAGAAATTAGCAGAATTAATTGACCCATCTTTGGCGATCACTTATCAAAACCAAACCCTATAGTCTTACTTGAGAAAATAGACGATGAAAATTACCCTCATTTCCGATATTCACGGCAATTTACCAGCCCTCGAAGCCGTCCTGCGCCACGCCAAAAACCAGGCAGCGGATCAAATGGTATTAAACCTGGGCGATTTAACAGGTTACGGTCCGCACCCTGAACAAGTGGTGAGGTGGTCAAAAAATGAACAGGTCACCAACATTCTCGGGAATTATGACAAAAAAGTCATCCGTAAAGCATATCGAAACACGGGATGGCAAAAGGTCAATAACCCAGATAAACGTGCCATGTTTACCTGGACCTACCGGGCGCTTTCAAAAAAATCCATCAAATATATGAAAACCCTGCCAGAAACACGTCAGCTTGAAATTGCAGGTAAACACATCTTGATGACCCACGGCAGTCCTGCATCCATCAGTGAACATTTAGGGGCGGACACGCCCGATAAACGTCTGGCTGCCCTGGTTGAAATGACGGATGCTGAGATCATTCTATTTGGCCATTCCCACCAGGCATTCAAAAGAAAAGTGGATAATACTTTGTTCATTAACCCGGGCAGCGTCGGCCGATTGGATGATGGTGATCCACGAGCCAGCTTTGCAGTATTAGAAATTGAGGATGATGGGGTTGAAGTTCATTTTTATCGAGTGCCATACGACATCATGTCTGCCGTAAATGCCATGCGCATGACAGGTTTGCCAGAAATATTTGCGCAAATACTCCGACAGGGTTTGAATTATGCTGATGTTAAGTCCAATTTCAACAGCCCGTCCAAGCCGGATGACTTAGAACCCAATGGGACATTGACCCTTTTGACGGATTTCGGACTTCAGGACCATTTTGTGGGGGTGATGAAAGGTGTTATCACCAATATAGCGCCCCAAACAAACATTGTCGATATCAGTCACCAGGTTCGACCACAGAATATCCACCTGGGTGGACATCTGCTGGCACAAGCGCTGCCTTATTTTCCCCCTGGTACAGTTCATGTGGCGGTGGTGGATCCCGGGGTAGGCACCCAGCGTCGCGCCCTTGCAGCCCAAATTGGCGATCACTACTTTGTTGCGCCAGACAACGGCCTGCTTACGCCCATCCTGGAGCACGCTCATGAAACTGGACAGGTCATTGAGATCGTCAGTCTGAACCAGTCAAAATACTGGCTGCCTGACCCAAGTACGTCCTTTCATGGACGGGATATCTTTGCACCAATTGCGGCACACCTTGTAAACGGCATGCCGCTGGATAGGCTGGGCGACAGGATTGACAATCCCATCATGCTGGCATTGCCCCAACCGTCATTGGGGGACCAGGGATGGCTGGGTGAGGTGATCATGGTGGATGTTTTTGGGAACCTGAGCACAAATCTCAGGGGGGATTTATTCGAAAATAACATTGGGGAGATAACTGTGATACTCAAAGGCAAGCATATTCGCGGACTCATAGGCACCTTTGGCAATGCGAAGGAGGGTGACCTGATCGCAATCATTGACAGCAGCGGTTGCCTTTCAATTGCCGTTGTTAATGGCGACGCTTCAAAAACCCTGGGTGCAGATATTGGAACCCCAGTTCAGGTCATTTTTTCTTCTAAAATCTCATAGGATCAAATTAATTTATACCTGAATTATCTAATATAATTGCATGTCGGGTAAAATTCAATAAATAAATTTTGAAGCGAAGGACACTATGGCAATTAATATTGAAAAAATTCGAAAAGACTTTCCGATTTTATCAAGATCTGTTAATGGAAAGCCCCTCACCTACCTGGATAATGCAGCCACAACACAAAAACCGCAGCCGGTTATCGATGCCATTGTGGATTATTACACAAATTACAACAGCAACATCCATCGCGGGGCACATCACCTCTCAAACCTGGCAACCGAAGCCCATGAGGCGGCTCGCAATACGATAAAGGATTACATCAACGCCAGATATGACCGCGAAATCATCTTCACCCGGGGAACAACGGAGGCTATTAACCTGGTCGCTTCTTCTTTTGGGCAGGCTTTTGTAAAACCAGGAGATGAAGTCATTGTAACAGAATTAGAGCACCATTCCAATTTTGTCCCCTGGCAGATGATGTGTGAGCGGCAGGGTGCCCATTTCAGGGTTGTCCCCTTTGATGAGAATGGTGACTTGCAATTGGACGTGCTTGAAAAATTATTAAACGACAGTACGCGCATCCTTGCCTTTAATCACGTCTCCAATTCGCTGGGCACCGTCAACCCCGCAAAAGAAATCATTAAGATGGCACATGATGCTGGTGCGGCAGTGCTTGTGGATGCTGCCCAATCGGTTCAGCACATCGAGCATGATGTCCAGGACTTGGATGCAGATTTTTATGCCTTTTCCGGGCACAAAATTTATGGGCCGACCGGGATTGGCGTTCTTTACGGCAAGGAAAAATGGCTGGATGCGATGCCGCCCTACCAGGGGGGTGGCGAAATGATTGACCAGGTGTCCGTTGAAAAGACCACCTATAACAAAATCCCCTTCAAATTTGAAGCTGGAACGCCCAATATCGTGGGGCCGATTGGGCTGGCTGCAGCCATTGATTACATAAACAATTTCAATTTTGATGAGCTGATCG
>LGHA01000089.1 GCA_001508595.1 Anaerolineaceae bacterium 46_22
GGGAGTCGTTGGGCTTCATTATGCGCCGGGATAATGATCGAGAGAAACGGTTTTTCCAAGATTTGAGCCTTTTTCAATAACCCAATAAGATAAAAAATGGGAAGGAGAACGTTGGTTAAGCCCTCCGTTCGTCTTCCCATTTTTTAAGGTCGGGGTGGGCGGACTTGAACCGCCGACCTCCGCGTCCCAAACGCGGCGCGCTGGCCGACTGCGCTACACCCCGGCAGATAAGAGTATAATCCGAAGTATGTCCAAACGTCAAGCCTTCTCACCAACTTTGGCGCCCTCTTTCAGCAAACTTGCAGCAGCGCTTGTTTGTCTCTTATTCCTGGTGGGATGCGGCACCCAGATCATTCCCGAACTCCCAACACAACCAACACAAGAAGAGCCCGGATTAAGCATCACAGATTCGCCTACCTTACCCCTAGTGAACACCGCCCAACCAAATGATCAGGAGCCCACACCCACGCCGGACTGCCTGTTAGACGGCGGTGCTGTCGAAGAAATGGTTTTTTCAAGCGAAATCCTGGACGCTGATTTTTTCTATAAAATCTACCTGCCGCCGTGTTATGACTCAAACCCGGGTCAGGATTACCCGGTCCTGTACCTTCTGCACGGGCTGTCGTATGACAATCAACAGTGGGTTCGATTGGGCCTGGCAAGCGAGATGGATGCGTTGATCTTGTCTGGTGAGGTTTCTCCCTTTATTGTCGTCCTGCCCCTGGAAGCGCGCTTCGCCCCACCGGAGTCATCCCTTTTTGGTGATGCAGTCATCCAGGAACTCCTCCCTCACGTCGAGTCAAATTTCCGTACGCTGGATGAGAAGGCATACCGGGCGATCGGCGGACTCTCACGGGGTGCCGCCTGGGCTGTCAGGCTTGGCTTTGAGCATTATGACCGCTACGGCAAAGTCGGCGGGCACAGTCTGCCCTTGTTCAAGTCCGACGTAAACCGGGTTCAGATCTGGCTTAAAGAAATCCCAAAGGGAGATTTACCCTTGTTATACCTTGACATCGGTCGAAACGACCCGGATTGGCAAACGGCACTGGCATTTGCAGATCAACTGGATCAAAATGCCGTCCCCCATCAATGGTACCTTTTCAATGGCGATCATTCAGAATCTTACTGGTCAGCCCATTTGGCGCAATATCTTCGATGGTATGCCAGAGATTGGTAAGAAAATTTCGTCATATTGATGTACAATAGGAATTGTCCAAACCATCAAAGAAAAGGGAGTAAAAATGTATCAACAAATTACAATTGTCGGTTACCTGGGTCGAGATCCTGAAATGCGGTTCACCCCCAGCGGCCAGGCTGTCACCAGTTTTTCGGTTGCGACCTCTCGCTCCTACACCACCAATGCCGGACAAAAAGTGGACGAAACCACCTGGTTCCGCATTTCAGTATGGGGCAGCCAGGCAGAAGCTTGCAACCAGTATCTTAAGAAGGGCAGCCCTGTGCTGGTCGTGGGTCGTCTGCGCCCTGATCCACAATCGGGTAACCCACGCATTTATACGCGCAACGACGGTACGCCTGGTGCTTCATTTGAGATCAATGCACAAAATGTTCGGTTCTTGCCCGGCGGACGCGGCGATTCGGGCGGGTACCAGGAAGACATGGGCGACGACGCGGGAGGACCCGAGGAAGACGAAATCCCCTTCTAGACTGGAGCGTTTATGCAAAAACCACCCATACCTGACCTGAACCTGCCGGAAGACCTGGTATCGCAGTATGTCAATTTCGTCAGGATCTCTCATACTGCCTCGGAATTCGTAATGGATTTTTCCCTGCTTTTGCCGGGGGTTGTCAAACCAGAGGTTGAATCACGCCTGGTGATGTCCCCCACAGCGATGAAGCTTTTTCTACATGCCATGTCTGAAAACATCAAACGCTACGAAAGCAAATTCGGTGAAATCAGCCTGCCGGTACAGCATACACTTGCCGATGACCTGTTCCGACCTACCACCCCTGAGGAGGACTGATGCCAATTGACCTTGAAGCCTTATCGGACCGCATCAGAGAATCCTTCGAAAGACAAAACCAAATCAGGGATGAGGCATTAGCCCAGAGTCGAAACCTGATCCGACATGCCGCCCGAGCCATACGCGCTATCCATCGGGACGACGCAGACCTGGCATACGAAAACCTTAAACAGGCGGATATGCTTGCAACGGCTTTACGTGAAGGCTTATCAGAAGATCCGGATCTCTATTTTTCCGGTTACGCGCAGGATGCACTGAAAGAATATTGCGAAGCCCACCTCACGGTTGCAACGATCCTGAACAAGGATTGGCCTTCACCAGAAGATCTGAAAGTGGAATTTGCCACCTACCTCAACGGCATGTCAGAGGTTGTTGGTGAGCTTCGCCGCCGAATCATGGACATCATGCGGGAAGGGCATTCAAAGGAAGTAGAACGCCTTCTGGATGTCATGGATGATATCTATGCACAATTGGTCACCATGGACTTCCCGGACGCTCTGACATACGGTTTGCGGCGGCGGACAGATATTGCTCGCAGCATCATCGAACGCACCCAGGCGGATGTGACCATCAGCTATCGACAGCAAGAACTCGAGAAACGCATCATCAGCCTTTCAGAACAATTATCACAATTTGATTCGGAAAATCAGAATCAAAAAGACGATTAAAAATCACAATTACATTAATTTCGCTCCTGCCGGATGTGCTTAACGCCATGAGCACATCCGGCAAATTAATCCCAGGATCACCCGCTAAAGGCAAATTTCATTTATTGACATTGTAATTATTTCAACATTATAGCGTTTTGAGCATTGGAAGAAGAAAAAGACTCGCTTTTCAATATCAAAGGTGTTAGACTCATTAGCGGAGTGAATTTATGCAGGAACAGAAAAATCCCTGGTTTCGCCATGAGCAAATAAGCCCTGAAGAAACCGTTTCCCCAACAATTGAACTAGAACAAACGACCGAGCCCATGATCAAACGCACATGGGAGTCTTTACGGCGAATTGGCCTGGGTGATTCTACATTACGCTTTGCTACTTTGGTTACAACCGTCTTGTTGATCCTTCTGGTTGTTTGGGTGATGGACGCGTTTTACCTAGATATTTCACAGCCTGAAAATGAATCCTTCAGCGCTGTCAATGCTGCAAACCTGCCGAATCCAACAACGCCCCCTCAAGTTCCCCTATTTAAAGCTGGCGGCAGTGATGCAGTCGGGGTTTCACGCAAAGCTGACCTTTACACGGTATTACCCGTTCGGAATGCACGCTATGAGGTCATCGAATACACCGTTGAATCGGGGGATTCGATTTTCTCTATTGCCGATAAATTTAATCTCAATCCTGAAACCATTCTCTGGGGAAACCGCTATACGCTTGGCGATGACCCCCACTTTATTCTCCCCGGGCAAACCTTGAATATTTTGCCCGTGGACGGCGTTTATCATATGTGGAGCGCTGGCGAGGGTTTGAATGGTGTTGCGTCTTATTATGATGTCTCACCAGAAGATATCATCAATTGGCCGGGGAATAATTTGGACCCGGACGAGATTGGTGATTACGCCAACCCCAAAATTCCACCGGATACCATGCTCGTGATTCCCGGCGGCCATGGGACCTACACCGATTGGCGCACACCGCGCATCAGCCGTGAAGAACCTGCCACAGCCCAGCATCTTGGTCCGGGCGCCTGCACCGCCAGTTATGACGGCATCACAGGCAGCCTTGTCTTCATATGGCCCAGCACAGAGCGCTATCTTTCGGGATTTGATTACAGCCCTGAGACTAACCACTTTGCTATTGACATTGCCGGGCAGCAAGGCAACCCCATTTTTGCTGCAGATCACGGTGTGGTTGTGTATGCAGGCTGGAATGATTATGGCTATGGCGAGATGATCGTGATTGACCACGGCTCGGGCTGGCAGACCCTGTATGCGCACTTGAGCCAGATCAATGTCAGCTGCGGTCAGGAAGTGATGAAGGGGGACACGATTGGACTTATGGGCAGCACCGGCAAATCAACCGGGCCCCACCTGCACTTCGAAATGCGCAGCGATGAATTCGGCCGGGTCAATCCCTGGAATTTCTTGAATTAATAAGTGGTTCTCTAAAGAAAATAATAAAATCGGCGGGATGAAATTCGCATCCCGCCCTACAAACATCTCCGTAGGGTGCGGTGCGATCTTCACCGCACCATTATTGACTGTCTAAATTTGTTTTGGAAATTAAACGCACAAAATCGGCGGCTTGATCGTCACGTCGTTCTTCCTTTACACCTAAATAAGTTCCGCTGCGCTCCAGGCAGGAATCCGCATCCCGCCCAATAATGAATTTTTTAGCAATTCTTGACACCCCCAAAATCTTCAGCTGGGCCCAAACGCAAACATAGCCCTCCTGACCCTCCAAATCCTCTGTTATAATTCTCTAAATTTCACAGAAAAGGGGCTGCATTGAAAAAATTTATTGATAATCTTCCAAAAATCGAACTCCACCTTCACATCGAAGGCACCCTCGAACCTGAGATGCTGTTTGATCTCGCGCAGCGAAATCACATCCAGCTGCCCTATCGCACCGTCCAGGAAATCAGGGATGCCTACCACTTCACCAACCTGCAGTCCTTTTTGGATATCTACTACCAGGGGGCAAACGTCCTGCAAACAGAGCAGGATTTCTACGACTTGATGTGGGCATATCTTGAGAAAGTCAGCAGTCAAAACGTCCGGCATGCTGAGATCTTCTTCGACCCGCAAACCCACACCCACCGCGGCATCCCCTTCGAGGTCTTCCTCAACGGGCTGGTCCGTGCAAAAGAAGATGCCCAGCAAAAGTTTGGGATCAGCTCAAAGCTGATCCTGTGCTTCTTGCGCCACCTCAGCCCGGAAGATGCCATCAAAACGCTGGACCAGGCACGCCCCTTCAAGGAAATGATCTTCGGCGTGGGCTTGGATTCCTCTGAGATGGGTCGCCCGCCGTCCCTTTTCAAAGAAGTCTTCGACAGGGCACGTGATGAGGGCTATGTGGTGGTTGCCCATGCCGGGGAAGAAGGTCCGGCAGAATACGTCTGGGAAGCGGTGGAACTGCTGGGCGTCAAGCGCATTGACCACGGCGTGCGATCCATCGACGATCCAAAATTGATCGACTTCCTGGTGGAAGAACAAATCCCCCTGACGGTATGCCCGCTTTCCAACATCAAGCTGTGC
>LGHA01000090.1 GCA_001508595.1 Anaerolineaceae bacterium 46_22
GCTGGAGCATGCAGATACCAGCGGCCCCCACGGTTTACCATTAATGGGCAGCGGGGATTGGAACGATGGCATGAACCGGGTCGGTATTGGTGGGAAAGGTGAAAGTGTTTGGCTGGGTTGGTTCTTATACGAGAATCATAAACGATTCGCCTATTTGTGTGATATTAAAGGAGAGGAAGGTCTTTCTGATCAGCACAGGCAAAGGGCAGAAAAAATTAGAGAGATTATTAATCAAGTTGCCTGGGACGGAGATTGGTATCTGAGAGCTTATTATGATGATGGCAGTCCTTTGGGTTCCCATCGAAACAAGGAATGCCGAATTGATTCTTTGCCGCAATCCTGGTCCATAATCACAGACGGCGCACCTAAAGAAAGGCAATTCAAGGCTATTGACGCTGTCGATGAACATCTTGTTCAACATGAAGACAGGTTAATCCAGCTATTCACGCCACCCTTTGACAAAACCGAAAAGGACCCGGGATATATCAAGGGTTATCCGCCTGGGATTCGGGAAAATGGCGGACAATACACTCATGCAGCGATATGGGCTGTCTGGGCTTTGACTGAACTTGGCATGGGATTCCAGGCTTACGAGCAATTCAAATTGTTAAATCCCATAACTCACAGCCTAACAAATGAAGATGCTAACCGGTACGCTGTCGAACCTTATGTGGTCGCTGCGGATATTTACAGTAAAGCTCCATACGCAGGCCGCGGCGGTTGGACTTGGTACACGGGTTCTTCTGGATGGCTGTACCGTCTCGGTATGGAAGCCATTCTGGGATTCAAGCTGAAAGGAGATCATTTTACAATTGATCCCTGCATTCCAGATAGTTGGGATGGTTTTAATATGACATATAAAAATAGCAGCACCATCTTCCAAATTGAAGTGAAAAATCCTGATCACATTGAAAAAGGTGTCAAAGAAATGATATTGGATGGTGAGAAAATGCAAGATAATAAAATTCCTTTTTTGCAGGACTCTAAAAAGCATCATGTCATCGTCCGAATGGGTTGATTACGCATTTACTTAAATTTCACCCAAAATTCAGCTTTTCCTGATAAGATTAGCCCGTGACAAATCTAATTTCAATTAAGAATTTATCCTTCCGTCCAACCCCTTACCCAGTAGAAAAACCGGATATCCTGCAATCTATCAACCTTGAAATCGAAGATGGTGCCTTTATTGCAATCATTGGTCGCAACGGCTCGGGTAAAACCACATTTTTAAAACACATCAACGGCTTATTGGCTCCAACCGGTGGAAAAGTTGAGGTTGCAGGACTGGATACCAGTAAATTGGAAAATCTTCCTGAATTACGCTCGTTGGTGGGCATGGTATTTCAAAATCCTGCAGATCAAATTGTTGCATCCACAGTTGAAGAAGATATCGCTTTCGGGCTGGAGAACCTGAATTTGCCATCGAAGGAAATTCAAGAACGGGTTTACGAGCAATTAGAAAAAGCAGACCTTTTAGATGAGGCAAAACGACCCCCTCACCTTCTTTCAGGGGGACAGGTTCAACGCTTAGCCCTGGCTGGTGTGTTAGCTCGTCAACCAAAGATCATTTTATTTGATGAACCGACATCCATGCTAGATCCTTTAACGCGGGACGCATTCCTAGATCGTATTTGTAAACTTCACCGCGCCGGAATGACAATCCTGTACATCACCCACCACATGGAAGAAGCTATTCTAGCAGATAAAATTGTTGTAATTGATCAGGGAAGAATATTTTTGAGCGGTGAACCTGAGGAAATCTTCAATCAAGAGAAACTACTACACGAAATTGGCTTGGATATTCCAGAGGCGGCGAAATATTCACAATCGTTTCGCGATCTTGGCTTTTCAATTCCTGACAATGTTTACACATCAGAAGCATTATTAGCTGTTTTACCAGAATATCAAGGTGAAAAACAGTATAACAAGTTAAAATCACCAAATGGCAGGTCGCGAAAAATTCTGATTGATATGGAGAATGTTCACTATACTTACCTGGCAGGATCACCCCTTGCAAAAAAAGCCCTCCAGGGTGCTGATCTAAAAGTTCATCAGGGTGTGATTCAAGGCCTTGCTGGTACAAATGGCTCGGGAAAATCCACCCTCTTGCAGCACATTAATGGCATTTTACGTCCATCCGAAGGCAAAGTTCGAGTTGGATCTTTTGCGGTTGATGATCCGGACACATCTTTACAGGAAATCGTCAAGAATGTAGGCCTCGTTTTCCAAAACCCTGAAACACAATTCTTTGAGAGCTTTGTAGGCGACGAGATTGCCTTTGGACCCAAGCAATTTGAGATGGACAATATTCGGGATCGTGTAAAAAATGCAATGACACTGGTTGGTCTTGATTTTGAAGAATATAAAGGCCGGCGTTTAGAAACCTTGAGCGGAGGTGAAAAACGAAAAGTCGCATTGGCTTCAACCTTAATCCTTGACCAGGAAATTCTGTTATTTGACGAACCCACAGCGGGTATGGACCCAAAATCCCGTAACGAACTTTTAGCCTTGTTTAAAGAATTACAGCGGCAGGGCAAAACGATACTTATCGCAAGCCACAGACTTGATGAGAGTGCTGAGATCACACAAGCATTCACTATAATGAAATCTGGACGTGTTGTAAGAACAGAAGCAACCCACGACCTTCTTTTCAACAATCAATTGATCAGGGATGCAGGTTTGTCCGTTCCTTTGATCATTCAAATTGTTCAAAGATTGCGCCAGAACGGTTGGCCAATTGAAGAATGTGAATGTTTGGGAATTGATCATTTAATCAATGCCATGAAAGAATGGGTGTAATGAGCAGCCGATTTGAATTTCTTGGGAGCACAAGCCTCGGTCAATTTATACCCAGAGACTCCTGGTTTCACGCCAGGGACCCACGAGCCCGTCTGATCAGCTTTTTTATCGTCTTCACAGCCCTAATCTTCACACCTGGTAAGTGGGGATTATTGTTAGGGATTTTCTTTGTCATTGGGCTTTACTCACTTGCACAATTGCCGGTGAAATCAACTTTGAGAGGGATCAAAAAAGCACTGCCATTTATTTTAATCCTGGCGATTCTGCAAATCCTTTTTTATCAAAGGTCAGATAATGCAAGTCCTTTGTTGGAAGTTTTCGGCTTTGTCATTACAAACGCGGCTGTGGACAGCGCATTAAACTTGATCTTCAGATTCTTAGTTTTGATATTGCTATTAAACGCTTTCGTCATGAGCCTTTCAACATCTCAGCTCACCGCCGCACTATTTCACCTATTGAAACCTTTTGAGAAAATCGGTTTGCCTGTTAACGATTTGACAATGGTGGTCCAGGTCACAATGCGTTATTTACCCTTAATTGCACAAAATGCTGAAAAGACAGCTAAAGCACAGGCTGCACGGGGCGCTGACTGGGAACAAAAGGGCTTTAATCCCATTAAACAAGCGAAACGGGTCATACCATTAATTGTGCCGCTGATAGTCACCAGCCTCAAACGCGCCGAAACAATGGCTGTCGCAATGGAATCGCGGGGTTTCAACGCTGCTCACAAGCGCAGCAGCTTCCACAGCCTTCGCTATACATGGCAGGATGGCTTGTTAATATTAGTTAGCTTTTTATTGAGCAGTTTGATGCTTTTTTCCGGTGCAATTTTCTAAAATTCGGAGCCGGAATTTTCACCTTTTTCCCCAATTTGCTTCCAGATTCTGACAACTGCGACCACCAACACCGCTGACACAATGGATTCTGGCACACCATTCGCCAAAATAATGGGTGGAATAGCCGCCCATGGAACCAGCTGTAAAACGCCAACCATTCCCAATACAAGAACCGTATTCGTCAGGCTTCCCCCAACTCCGGCAGCGATCAATGCTGGAATTTCCCATCGTTTCAATCCACGATAAATCAACCAGGCGACAGGGCCAATGAACAATCTTGGCAAAATTGATAATAAAGGATTGGTGAACCATACGTCCGCAGGACCTGTCGGCGCCACGGCAGCCTGTATCAGGCTGAATATGCCAAATACCAATCCAATCACAAAGCCCACAATCGGACCTTCAAGAACAGCACCAATGATGACTGGAACCTGCATGATGGTGAGCGATGCGCCACTCACCCAGGGGATAAAGCCCAACCGGGTCATACCTAAAAAGATTGAGATTGCGCTCAGTACACCAATAATGACAATTTTTCGTGTTCTTTCCTGTACCATGATACTCCGTTGATTATAATGATGGATTATGATTATACTTGTTTCAGAACATCTTGTCACAACATCCCAACAATTTGTTGTCATTCATTAAAATGGATCACAAGATATCAGGTAAAATACCTTATGGATTTTAAGAAAGATCTCGGTCAACCCACAAATCCATTCAAGGTTGAACGATAAAAATATCAATAACTACCATTATTGGAGGATCAATATGAAAATCGCAGTTATCACAGACGACGGAAAAACAATCAGCCGTCATTTCGGTCGTGCTCGATATTACCAGGTTATTGAAGTAAAAAATGGAGAAGTTATCGATAGCGAAATGCGAGATAAAGTGGGGCACTCAGAATTTGCCCATCGAGAGCATCGCCATTCCGATTCTGTCAAGGGAAGCGGTATGGATCCCGCATCTCACAGCAAACACACGCGGATGGCTGAGACAATCAGCGATTGCAGTGCATTGATCTGCGGCGGAATGGGAAAAGGGGCTTATCAAAGTATGGAGACAGTTGGTGTAAAACCTATTGTCACAAAAATTGAAAGTATTGATGAAGCGATTGACGCTTATCTTAAAGGTGATCTTAAAGACCATATCGAAATGCTTCATTAAATACTCGGATGGATAATTGGAATCAAGTACCAGGCGAGACTCTTGATTCCAATTATTAATCAAAAACAATTACTTATTTATCGATCTAATTTGCCTTGAAATAACGTTAGTAGATAGGTATTACAAACTTTATAAACATTGACCATATTATGTCTCTTGAGATAATTTCACCGGAAGATCGAAAAAAGCAAAATCAATTGCAAACGCAGGTTCAACGTTCGCACAACAAAAACCCTGTTGTCTCCTATTTAGCCAGCCTTGGCAGTAAAGACAGCCGACGTGTACAGAAAACTGCGTTGGACCAAATTGCAAATGCCTTATCAAATGGCGCAATTACGGATTGCCTTGTTTTTCCGTGGGAAAAGCTG
>LGHA01000091.1 GCA_001508595.1 Anaerolineaceae bacterium 46_22
TTTACCCTCTAAATCTTTCACTATCAAAAGGAAAAGAAATGAAGAAGAATATTATTTTGTTTGTAAGTTTTTTGCTTATTCTATCGATTGGTCTGGTTGGCTGCGGTGAAACCGCTCCAGAACAAGAAGAAGTCACTGAAGTTGATTGCAGAGCTGAAACCACTGCCGAAGCTGTCGGGAGTTACCAGGTTCCTGCACCGATTGAAGGCTGCTACAACGTCGCCTTCGTTTATGTCGGACCCCATGATGACGGCGGATGGTCACAAGCCCATGACGTTGGGCGTCTTTATGTTGAAGAAAACCTGGAAGGTGTGCACACAGCTTATGTTGAAAATGTAGCTGAAGGTGCAGACTCGGAACAGGTGACACGATCCCTCGCTCGCAAGGGCTTTGATGTGATCTTCACAACCTCCTTTGGTTTCATGGACTCTTCAGAGATTGTTGCCAATGAATTCCCGGATGTGGATATTATTCACATCAGCGGTTTCAAAGCCAATGGCGAGAATTTTGGCAACCTGATGGGTGCCATGGAAAATATCAAATATCTCGCTGGTATGCTCGCTGGTTCACGTGCAATGATGGATGGTAACCCGAAGTTGGGTTACATGGCGACCTTCCCCATCCCTGAAGAGCTACGTTTGGGTAATGCTTTTGCTTTGGGCGTTGAAGAAACCTGCCCGGAATGCACCATTGACGTACGCTTCATCAACACATGGCATGATCCGATTTTGGAACAGGAAGGTGCGGAGTCCCTGTTCTCAGCGGGAGCGCAGGTCGTGATGACGGGTGCTGATACACCCGCCCCGGCAATCGCTGCTCCTGAAGGCAAATGGGGCATCACCTACGACTATTATGGTAACTGCACCCTCGATACATGCTTGACCTCCATGTACTGGAATTGGGGTCCTGAATACGCTAAGATCGTTGAAGGATCACGCGAAGGCACCTGGAAGGGTGGTTGGCAGTACTTCGACGGGGATACGGGTGCGCTTGGCCTGTACGGCTTTATGGAAGGTGAAGAATTAATGCCTGGCGTCGCTGAACTGCCACAAGAAGATCTTCAAATGGTGCGAGATATCCTTGACCAAATGCTGGCAGGTGAATTTACTCGCTTTGATGTCTTCTCCGGACCCATTGTAGACAACCAGGGTAATGTCATTTTGGAAGAAGGCGAGAGCCTCGAACAATTGGACCTGGATGGATTCAAAGAGTTTGGCAGTGAATGTGAAACCTGTATGTACTGGTGGAACGAAAATATCACGGCTGAACTGCCTGATCTGTAAAATAAACTTGTATTTGTCACAACCAGGGATGGACATGCTTGTACTCCCTGGTTGTGATGTATGATTGGCATTATCAAATTTTTATTTTTATAATTAAGCAGGTATTATGAGTTCGATAGGACAAGATAATAATTTTTCCGTAGAAATGCAAGACATTGTCCTGCGTTTCCCCGGGGTTTTAGCGAACGATCATGTCAACTTCACTTTGAAACGCGGTGAAATCCATGCCCTCCTGGGTGAAAATGGTGCAGGCAAGAGCACGCTAATGAATGTCCTTTCCGGGCTGTATCGTCCAGAGTCCGGAACGATCAAGATTAATGGTAAAACGATAATCTTCAATTCCCCCAAAGATGCAATCGCAAGCGGTATCGGCATGGTGCATCAGCACTTTATGCTGGTGCCAACGTTGACAGTAACTGGGAATATCCTTTTGGGCCTCGATGAACCAAAATTTATCATGAACCTGCCAAAATACAATACCAGGATTGCTGAACTGCAGGAAAAGTATGGGCTCAAAGTCGATCCTACGGCCAAAATTTGGCAGTTGTCAGTGGGGGAGCAGCAGCGCGTTGAAATCCTCAAAATGCTTTACCGCGGGGTGGATATCCTGATTTTGGATGAGCCCACAGCTGTATTGGCACCCCAGGAAATTGACGATTTGATGAAAACCATGTCCGCCCTGGTCGAACAGGGAAAATCGATCATCTTTATCAGTCATAAATTGAATGAGGTTCAGCAGGTTGCCGACCGCCTGACAGTATTAAGAAAAGGCAAAGTGACAGCGGAAGGGATCCCGGTTGAAGGATTGTCAAGGACAGAGCTGGCAGAATTGATGGTCGGACGAGAAGTTATTTTTCGGATAGAGAAGCAGCACCGGGAACCAGGAGAGATTGTGCTCGAAGTCAGCAATTTGAGTGCAGAAAATAGTCGCGGATTGCCAGCGGTTAAAAACATTTCCTTTACAATTCGAGAGGGGGAGATTTTAGGAATTGCCGGGGTTGCTGGCAACGGACAAAGTGAGCTTGTGGAGGCGATCACTGGTTTACGCCCCTGTATCGGGTCGATATGCATTAATGGTCAGGAGGTCGCCAATCAATCGCCACGGGCAGGGATGAAATACGGCATGGCACATATCCCTGAAGACCGGACAGGTGTTGGGACGGCGCCGAATATCTCGATTACTGGTAATGCAATAATGAAAAATTACCGACAGGACCCAATCAGCAATGGCTGGCGGATCAACTACCCGGCTGCAGATGAACATGCATCAGGTTTGAAGGATTTGTATGACATTCAAGCCCCCAGTGTAATGACCCACGCACGAAAACTATCTGGTGGAAATTTGCAAAAATTGATTCTCGCCAGAGAGATATCCTCTGATCCTAAATTAATTGTTGCTATGCAGCCGACACGCGGTCTGGATGTGGGTGCGATTGAAAGTGTGCAAAATTTACTGCTGGAGCAGCGTTCAAACGGTGCTGCAATTTTGCTGCTTTCAGAAGAACTGGAAGAATTATTTGAGCTCAGCGATCGGATTGCCGTCATCTATGAAGGTGAATTGGTCGGTCAGATGGATGCAAATCAAGCGGATTTAAACACTGTCGGTATGATGATGACAGGTTCTTTGAGGAGTGACGAATGAAGCTGCCATTCAGGATTCAGATCACAAGGCGGACAGAAGAAGTTCCCAAATGGCTGCCTCTTGCTACGTCAGTAGGGGCAGTTGTGGCTGCCTTTATTATCAGTGGCATTGTTTTGCTGTCTATTGGTGGGGATCCCATAAGGGTGTTTGGTTTTTTCTTCAGGGCTTCTTTTGGCAGCTGGGGGGCTTTTTCAGACATTATTGTCAAAGCGACCCCTTTAATTTTGATCGGTTTGGGCTGCAGCCTTGCTTTCCGAATGAACATGATCAACATCGGTGCAGAAGGGCAGTTTTACATGGGTGCATTTTTCGCAAGCCTGGTTGTGCTCGTGCCGCTGGTGCCTATGGACAGCCCAAGAGTATTGGTATTATCTCTGATGGGGGTTATGGGTATTCTTGGGGGTGCCGTCTACGGTTTCATCCCCGGTTTTTTGAAGGCAAAATTTAACGTCAATGAAGTCATTACAACATTGATGCTCAACTATGTTGCGGTCTTCTGGAACAACTACTGGATTTTTGGGAAATATTCCGACGCCGGTTTCCAGATGACCCCGACCTTTGAAAAAGTCGCCTGGCTGCCTAGGTTGGCAGATTTGGCGAAACAGTACCCGGTTTTTTCAGGGATCACCCTGCACCTCGGTGTTGTATTTGGGCTGGTAGCGGCGGTTATTATTTGGTTAATTTTGAAATACAGTCGCTGGGGATATGAGATCAACCTGATTGGTGACAACCCAAAAGCGGCAGAATATGCTGGCATCAATATCGCCCGGAATATGATTTTGGTAATGATGGTTTCCGGTGCTCTGGCTGGTTTAGCCGGTATGTCTGAAATCACGGGCGTCGTGCACCGCTTGCAGGAACGGATTTCGACTAATTATGGATTTTCAGGCGTGATTGTAGCATGGTTGGCAAAACTGAATCCCTTTGTGGTCATTTTAGTTTCGATATTATTTGGGGCTTTAATTGTGGCAGGACGTGAGATTCAACCTTCCGGGTTGAGCTTTATGATCCAGGGCACGATTTTATTCCTGGTGATCAGCAGTGATGTGCTGCTGCGGTACAGGATCAGCATAGTAAAACGCCAGGAGGAGATTGCATGAGCTTTGAGGTTATCTTACGCGCCGGGTTAGCAACCGGCACAATATTAATATTTGCTTCACTGGGTGAAATCCTGGCAGAAAGATCTGGTGTGATGAACCTGGGCGTTGAAGGGATGATGCTGATTGGTGCCATGGCAGCTTTTAAGGTGGCTTTTACAACACAAAACGCCTGGTTAGGATTGCTGGCAGGAATCCTGGCTGGTGGGATTCTCAGCCTCGCACATGGTGTGGTAACAATCCACTTTCAGGCAGATCAAACCGTGAGCGGTTTATCACTGACGTTTTTAGGCACTGGGTTAGCGCTGGTTTTAGGTGAGGGATTGACCGGGAAAAACGCGGCGATCCTCCCCAGTTTGGATATTCCTTTATTGTCATCCATCCCATGGTTTGGTCGTATTTTCTTTACGGACTTCAATATACTGGTTTATTTAGGATATATTTTGGTGCCGCTAACCTGGTTTTACATTCATAAAACTCGACCGGGGATGCACCTCAAAGCCGTAGGTGAAAAACCTTCAGCAGCGGACACTTTAGGCATAAACGTATATCGATTGAGATATATCTACACCTTTATTGGCGGCTGCATGGCTGGATTAGCAGGCGCAGCTATCAGTATTGCCATCTCCCCGGGTTGGTACAGCAGCCTGACCACTTCGGGTCAGGGGTGGATTGCTATTGCATTGGTGATCTTTGCCCATTGGAATCCCTTCCCGGCAGCTTTAGGCGGCTATTTCTTCGGTATGCTGCGTCGTTTCACACTTGACCTGCAGGGTCCGATGACTTTTCTTGGGATGCGAAATCCATTCTTTTATGATCACAACCTCGTTTTCTTTTTACAGATGACCCCGTTTATTCTCACGATCATTGCCCTGGTTTGGGGATCAAGCACAGCCAGGCGCAAGCGTCGTGGGGCACCAGCTGCCCTGGGTGTCCCATACATCCGTGGCGAGCGAGGCTTGTGAGTTAATACAAAGGCTTGACTTTAAAACCGAACAAGAAATTATGGTAAAATTTTCTTGATCGTGATGAATGAATTGTAAGCAAAATAATCAATGTTCGGCAGGACCGATACTCACCAAAAGGAGGTTCGCCTATCGTCAGATTATATAATTTCCCCATTTAACTTAATTAAGGTCTTTAG
>LGHA01000092.1 GCA_001508595.1 Anaerolineaceae bacterium 46_22
CTGTTTACGATTGCCAGCATCATTATTATCTTCGACCAGATCACCAAGGCGATCGTCAGGGCAAACATTCCCTTTGGCGGTCAATGGATGCCCCTGACCCGGCTCGCGCCTTATTTCAGGTTTGTTCACTGGGAAAATACCGGTGCAGCTTTTGGCATGTTTCAGAATGGTGGTTTAATTTTTAGCATCCTGGCTGTGATCGTGACAATTTTTATCATTGGATATTTCCCACAGATTCCAAAAGAGGAAAAACTAATGCGCGTTGCCATTGCCATGCAGTTAGGCGGGGCATTAGGCAACTTGATTGACAGGCTGGTTTTTGGGCCTGTCACTGACTTTATCTCTGTAGGTCGATTCCCGGTGTTTAATATTGCTGATTCGAGCATCACCGTGGGCGTGGGCTTATTATTGCTGGCTTTGTGGCTGGCTGAAAGGCGTGAACGCCGGGAAAAATTGGGTTCTGACTCAACTTCATCACAAGAAATTGCTGAACCGGCAGATGATCAATTATGAAACAAACGGAGTATCATTTTACAGTGGCACCCGGGGAGGAAGACCGGGTTGATAAGTACTTATCTGATCACCTGCCTGATGTGTCGAGATCCCAAATTAAGGGATTTATAGAATCCGGAAATGTGACTTTAGATGGGATACTTGTTGAAAAAGCGGGGACAAAGGCTAAACCTGGCAGCACGATTGATATCATCGTTGTTGAGGATGATTCGGATGGGCTGGTTCCTGAGGACATGCAACTTGATATCCTTTATGAAGATCAGCATGTGATTGTCATTAACAAAGAAGCGGGGCAGGTTGTCCATCCCGGCGCAGGGAATTACAGCGGCACCCTGGTTAACGCGCTGCTTGCTTATTACCCTGAAATTCGCAGTGTTGGTGAGGAGGATCGTCCCGGCGTTGTCCACCGTTTGGACAAGGATACCTCTGGCGTGGTGATCTTTGCAAAGACAAACCAATCGTACAAATGGTTGGTCAACCAATTTAAAAAGCGGGACACAACAAAAGCTTATTTAGCCCTGGTTGACGGCAAACCGCCCACACCGACCGGCAGGATTGAAGCCCCCATCATTCGTGACACAAAATTCCGAACGCGTATGGCTGTTGGTTTGCAAGGTCAGGGTAAAAATGCCGTAAGCGAATATTTTTCCCTTGAAGAATTCCGAAGTCATACTTATTTGGAGGTCCATCCAATCACTGGCAGGACGCATCAAATTCGGGTTCATCTGAGTTACCTCGGGGTGCCCGTTGTTGGCGATGTTATTTATGGGCGGAGAAAACCAAGCCTTGAGATCGAGCGGTTTTTCTTGCACGCCAAATCCCTATCTATCAAACTGCCTGGGGACCGCGCAAAAAAAACTTTTGAAGCCCCCCTGTCAAAGGATTTGCTGGATATTTTGGATACTTTGAGAAAGAATGAGAGGAATTAGGAATGAAATGGATTGATCTCAGGTCTGATACGGTCACATTGCCCACACACAGGATGCGTGAAGCGATGGCAAATGCGGAATTAGGGGATGATGTTTACGGCGAAGATCCAACCGTTAACCGACTGCAAAGGATGGCGGCTGAGCGTTTGGGTAAAGAGGATGCCTTGTTTGTACCTTCGGGCACGATGGGGAATTTAATTGCCGTTTTGGCGAATTGCGGCCGTGGTGACGAGGTCATTATGGGGGATTGTGCGCATACTTTTCTTTATGAAGCCGGGGGGATCTCAGCTCTGGGCGGGGTTCATCCTCATCTTATCCCCAACAACCCGGATGGTACCCTGTCAATCCAGGATATCAAGGATGCAGTACGTAAGGATGACATTCACTTTCCAAAATCCAAACTATTAATCCTTGAAAACACTCATAATCGATGCGGCGGCGTATCCCTATCACGAGATTATATGCTGGAGGCAGCTGATACTGCCCATCAATCCAGCTTATCCGTTCATCTTGACGGTGCCCGGATTTTCAATGCTGCTGTGGATCAAGGCATATCAGCACATGAATTAACAGAGATGGTCGATTCTGTCACCTTCTGTTTAAGCAAGGGCTTATGTGCGCCGGTTGGCTCTGTTCTATGCGGCAGTAAGGCATTTATTCAAGAAGCACTCAGGCTAAGAAAGCAGTTGGGCGGCGGGATGCGGCAGGCAGGCGTTTTAGCGGCAGCAGGCATTGTGGCACTAGAAGAAATGGTGGATCGATTGGCTGAGGATCATCATCGCGCTGAAATGCTGGCAGAAGCTCTGTCAAGCATTCCGGATGTAGCGTTGGACAAGGGATCTCCTAACACCAATATGGTTTATATCAATCTGGATCCTGCGTTGGGGATTAGTGCAAAGGCATGCTCGGAGAATCTTAAGAAGCAGGGCGTCCTGGCAGGCATCACAGGTTCTTATCATTTTCGCATGGTTTGCCACTACTGGATCAAGGATGAAGATATCCCTGTTGTGCGGTCTGCCCTGGAGAAATCCATTAAAAGCCCTCAATAAGATCCTGATTTGGGGGTAGTATTTATAAGCGTTGCTTATAAAAATCTTAATTCTTTTTTGGAGTATTGATGTTAGTTGTCCTTTCAGATTTACATTTTTCCGAAGCCCAATCGACCCAAATCGGACCGTATCGTTTTAATCGAAATCTCCCGGCTGAAGCTTATCAATCCTACTTTCAGGAAATTAATCAGTTGGCAAAAGCAAATGAGATTAAAAAAATTGATTTGGTCTTAGCCGGAGATATATTAGAAATATCACGCTCTGAAATCTGGTTGGGGGAAGGACAACGGCCTTATCTTAACAATGAGGATGTTAAACCTGGCTCTGAGGCTGAAAAAACAATCTTGAAGATCATGGATGCCATCGCGAAAGAAAATAAAGTATTTGAAACCCTCACACTCTTCAGAAATCTAGACGAGCATTTCAGTATGGATGTTGATTTGCACATCATTTTGGGAAATCACGACCGTCTTGTCAACGCAACGCCCCAAACCCGGCAGAAATTTCGAGAAATGTTTGGCCTTGCGGGGTCAGATTCGCCAATTGAAAATTATCTCATAATGCATGATAAGGACGCAAAGCCATTCGCTCTTATTAGACATGGCCATGAATATGATTCGAGTAATTTTTCGATGAATGTTGAAAAACTGGAGGCAATCCCCACACACATTCCTGATAAATTCTATTGTCAATCCAGCCTTGGTGATATCACAACCAGCGAGTTTGGTACAGCACTTCCCTGGTTGTTTGTTGAAACCTATGGCGAAGATGCCATCCTGAATGATCAGACCTTATTGGCGATATATAAGCGATTGATGGAATTTGATGATGTTCGACCAACAACAGCCTGGTTATCCTACTTGTTTTCAACCCCAGGTGTTAAAAAGCGAGAAACCTGGGAAATTATCAAACCCTTATTCACCCAAATTATCAATACTTTAAGTGAGCACGAAAAGTTCAATCAAACACTCAAACAATCGCAAACGGTCAGCGAGATTGGCCGAGTGCTGTTGATGGGTTTATTGAAGTCCGGAATTTTTAACAAGGGTATCCCTTACTGGTTGATCAAACGAATTATGAAGATTGTTGCCAGAACAATCAAAGTCCAATCCCAGGCAAAATGGGCGAAAAGAGAAGCGTTAATCAGAGATAAGAACTCAGGATGTAAATGTGTCATAAGCGGACACTCTCACTTCTCTGAAGTGACATTATTGTCGGCGGATAAAGGGGATGAACGGTACTATATCAACACCGGTACATGGCGAAATGTGATTCCTGCAACTAAAAATTTCAAAGATTTCGGACGTTTAAAAGCCCTGACGAAGGTGATTGTTTTTATGCCCAGAGAAACAAAAGAACTTGAAGGAGATCGTCGATGGGCATTTCACTATATGAGCGGTGTTAGCTTTGGCGATCACCGTCATCTGAATTTTCAATAAAATGACCTCACTGCGTTCCGTCATGAAAAGGCTCTTAGGGGGGAACACCTTTATCACCGTTGTCTCCGGCTTGCCAAGGTCAGGCACCTCCATGATGATGTCGGCACTTCGTGCAGGCGGGATGCCATTACTGGTTGACGGCATTCGTGAAGCAGATGCCAATAACCCTAAAGGTTACTTCGAATATGAGCGAGTCAAGAAACTGCCTGTGGGTGATACAGAATGGTTGAAATCAGCTGAGGGCAAGGCTTTGAAAATCATATCAGCGCTGCTTGAATATCTTCCTGATGCAAATCAATACCGGGTGATATTCATGGAGCGGGATATTGATGAGATATTGAAATCTCAAAAACGGATGTTGGCACGCAGCGGAACGAAAAAGGATGATGCTGTTTCCGATGAGGACATGCGCCGTTATTTCCAGGCGCATCTTGAGGAAGTACATTCCCTTTTAGAAGCGCGTGATTGGTTAAAAGTGACCTATGTCAGTTATAATGATATTTTACGAAACCCGGTTCGCGAGTTTCAGCGGGTGGCAAAATTCCTGGAGGGTAGGGTAGAACCTGCTTTGATGACAGCCGTGGTTGATCCCACACTTTACCGGGAAAAGATTAATGGTGATAGATAAAAAGGAAAGCTTTTGAAAAACAAAGATAAAAATGTGGTCATGGTTGTACTGGACACCCATCGTTTTGATCGCATTGGCGCCTACGGTTATAACCGACCAACCACACCAAACTTGGATAGTTTTGCCTCTGAAAGTTTATTTTTTGAGCAAGCAATTGCACCTGGTCAGTGGACAATCCCGTCACACGCTTCGTTATTCAGCGGCGAAATGCCAGCTGTGCACAGAACTCTGCAGGCGGATGATGTTTTACCAAGGGAATTTCAAACGCTTGCCGACAGGCTTTCCCATTCTGGCGTGACGACAACAGGTTTTTGTAATAATCCCCTGGTAGGTGTTTTGCAGAATGGGTTTAAGAGGGGTTTTGATCAATTTTATAATTACAGCGGTGTTGTTCCTTCAACACCGCAAAAAGTACAAGGTGGGATTTGGCAGCCATTCCGGAGTCTGTGGTCAAAATACACCCAATTATTGCGTCGATTATCTTATCCCATTCAAAACGCCTTTGCATCACCCAACGAATTTTTCCTGGCAGCGCTGCGTCCCTTGTTTGTACCCATGTGGACTCGAGCAGGCAATTTTAAGGGGATGA
>LGHA01000093.1 GCA_001508595.1 Anaerolineaceae bacterium 46_22
GGGTTTATGTTTTTTTCTTCTTGAGACATATCTTTTCTCCTTCGCCCTATACACTAAATTATTGGGGTCAGTTGTCTCATTATTATAGACACAGAGGGCGATTAGGTATTAGTCTTTGAGCTTATTAGCTACCAACTACCAGCTATCAGCTATCAGCTATCAGCTATGAGGTACGCAGTCCTGAAGCAAAGCGGAACCCCCTTCATGGGGCAGTAACGGAGTGAGTGGGATCAGGCATTAGGCAATCAGGAATCAGGCAATTAGTAATTAGGCGATCAGGGCCAAGCTACCAACTACCAACTACCAGCTACCAGCTATCAGCTACGCAGTCCCCGAACGGAGTGAGTGGGATCAGCTGTAACATGATATACTTCTACCCATGAACTTTTTACTTGCTGTGATTGCTGGAATTGTATGCGGGATGTTGATCAACTACCTTGCGGATGTGCTGCCCCAAACGCGCCGCCTGACGCGCCCCACATGCCCGGGATGCGAACGGGCCTACACACTCAAGGAATACCTGCTCCTGCAAAGCTGTGCTGGCTGCGATCGCAAGCGCGGCGCCCGAACCTTCATCGTTCTGGTTCTGGCAATCCTGTGCAGCATCGCCCTCCTGTTCTTCCCCTTTGCCAATCTCAACTTCTGGGCGACCCTGCCGCTGATGGTCTTCCTGGGGACGCTGGTGGTGATCGACATGGAACACCGCCTGGTGCTGACGGAAACCAGTCTGTTTGGGCTGGTTTTATGCCTTGTTTACGGGGTCATTTTACGGGGTTTGGGAAAGACCCTGCTGGGCGGCCTGGGTGGACTGCTGATCATGCTGGCTTTTTTCTTCACGGGCATTTTGTTTTCAAAGATCATCGGGAAGCTGCGGGGGAAGAACATCAAAGAGGTCGCCTTCGGCTTTGGCGACGTGGCTGCCGGCACCTTTTTGGGCTTGCTGACCGGCTGGCCGGGGATCGTCGGCGCGATCATCCTGGCGATCCTGATCTTTGCCGCCTTCTCAATTGTGCTGCTGCTGGGATTGATCCTGTCGAAGAAATACCGCGCCTTCGCCAGTGCGCAGCCCTTCGTCCCCTTTTTGATTTTGGGGACGATTGTGATGTTTTATTTGTGAAAATATTGGGATGAGTAAAAAAAAGACCTTTAGACAGGTCTCAAGCCCCCATGATATTTCATAGGTAAATAGTTTATATTTATGGGGATAGCATAGGATTTAACAAGATGAGTGATTCAAAAACGCCGTTTAAGGCCATGCGGCAACGACCCTTTGATAAAGCCCATTGACCTGCCCGCCAAAAGCTGTGACCGCACCCACAACCGCGATCGCAATCAGCAGCAAAATCAGCCCATATTCAACAAGCGTCTGCGCTTTCTCGTCAACAATTCCTGCATCCTCAAATAATGCTTTTATCTGCAATAACAAACATGCTACCATGGCATTCTCCCTGAATGCTCACCAGTCTATGTAAAGATTATAGTGGTTAACGAAACATTTTTCAATAGAAGTTTTCTATGTTAGCTAAGGCTGCATAAAGCAAACATAAAATCCTGGGTTTCAGTCCTCGTATTCCTCCAACGATCTTTGAATTTCATCTTTTTCATGATGACCCCTGCCTGCCGATAGATAAAAAAGAACATGACATAATTACCATAAAATGTAACTGTTTGTGCAGCGTGGCTGCAGCTAAATCCAAAAAACTTATTTGACAGTAGATAAAAATGCACCGACCTGAGAAAATCAAACACGTTTACCCTTCATTTTTCGGTTTATTTAAAAATTGAGATGGGTAAAAGCCCGAAGGTTCATCTTTCTTGCTTCCACGAAATAACCGGATCAGTCAAAATAATTCTTGAGCCATTTTGTAAATATGATATTATTATCATTATACTAAAATAAGCCTCTGTTCTCATCGAAGGAGCGTTAAGAAAAATCGATATTACAAATAAATACAAGATAGAAAATCTGATTAAGATCTGAAAAATTTAGATTTCAACTAGCGCAACACAACACTACACCGAGAAGGAGTTCTCTAACAATGCAGACCTTACACAGCAAGGCGCTATATTTATTAAAACAAATGCTTGGTGACCAGGCAGAATTCAGAAAAGGACAGTGGGAAGCAATTAAAAATCTGGTTGAAGATCATCGTCGAGTTCTTTTGGTCCAGAAAACAGGCTGGGGGAAAAGCATCGTGTATTTCATTGCAACAAGGATGCTGCGTGATCAGGGGGCAGGACCAACATTATTGATCAGTCCCCTGCTTTCGTTAATGCGCGATCAAATAAAAATGGCAGATAAGATCGGCGTACAGGCATTAACGATCAACAGCACAAACCAGGATAATTGGCCTGAAATCGAAAGGATCCTTCTCAAGAATCAATGTGATGTGATTCTCATTTCACCTGAACGGTTAAATAACTATCACTTTCGGAATAATGTGTTGACTAAAATTTCAGGGCGGATCGGCTTATTTGTGATTGATGAAGCCCACTGCATCTCAGATTGGGGTCATGATTTCAGACCGGATTATCGTCGGATTGTACGCATCTTAAACCAACTGCCGCCCGTTGTCCCGGTTCTTGGTACTACGGCAACAGCGAACGACCGTGTCATTGATGATATCCAAGATCAGCTTGGGAAAAATCTGGTTGTTCTGCGTGGTCCCTTAGCCAGGGAAGGTTTGCGCCTTCAAAATATCAAATTAAACTCACACGCAGCGAGATATGCCTGGATAGCAGAAAATCTTCCAAAATTCGGTGAGGATAAACGGGGCATCATTTATTGTCAAACCGTTCATGACACAGAGCGGCTTGCCGATTGGCTGACAATCAAGGGATTCAATGCAAAGCCTTACCATGGCGGCATGGATTCAGACCTCAGAGAGCGCTTGGAGAATGATTTCAAAAATAATGTTGTTGATATCCTCGTCGCAACAGTTGCCCTTGGGATGGGGTTTGACAAGCCTGACATATATTTTGTGATCCATTTCCAATGTCCCGGATCGGTGGTTCATTATTACCAGCAAGTTGGTCGGGCGGGGAGAAAATTAGAGAAGTCCTATGGGATACTCTTGGGCGGAGGTGATGATGAGGAAATTCAAGATTACTTTATCAAATCAGCATTTCCAAGCAAATCTGTAATGGAGAATATTCTTAATTGTCTGGAAAAATCTGAAGGTTTATCATTCTATCAAATTCTAAGTCATGTCAACGTCTCCAATTCTGTCCTTGAGAAAGCCCTAAAATTATTGGAAATTGACCAGGCTATTGGGGTTGATTACAAAGGAAGAAGGATTTTCTTCCGCACAGCCAAAAAATGGCAACCGAATGAAGAAAGGATTGAAAAAATCACCCAGCTTCGAAGAGCTGAAGTTGATGAAATGAAGGCATACCTTGAGCATGATGGCTGTTTGATGGCTTTTCTACAAAGAACACTTAATGATCCAAAACCTTTTGATTGCGGTGTGTGCGCAAATTGCCAAAACCGAGGTTTCTCGTCTGAGGTTGACGGCAATTTGCATAAAGAAGCAAAGGAATATGTTAGGTCAGAAAGAATAGAACTAACACCAAGAAAACAGTTTCCCACAGGTCTTTCCGTTCCTCAAAAAGGTCGCAAGGTGCAAAAAGAATATCAAAATATGCCAGGCCGCGCTTTATGTTATTATGGGGATGGGTTATGGGGAAAACTGGTCAGGGAAGGTAAATATCAAAATGGTTATTTCAGCCATGATCTGGTCGAAGCTTCAGCCCACCTGATCAAAAACCTCTGGCGACCAGATCCTTATCCTAAGTGGGTGGTTCCAATTCCTTCTAACCGGCACCCAACCCTGGTGTCAGAATTCGCTCGTGCCTTAGCGCAAACTTTGCGATTACAATTTCACGATATTCTTAGCCGAACTTCTAATCCGCCCGAACAAAAAAACATGGAAAACAGTCTCCATCAATCAAAAAACGTGTTATCCTCATTGAACATAAAAGGTAAAATAGCCCCATACCCAATTTTGCTTGTTGATGATATTGTTGATTCCGGATGGACATTGACAATCGCAGGTTATCTATTGCAGAAAAATGGCAGCGGGGTAGTTTTTCCATTCACACTTGCAAAGGCAACTGGAAGAAAGAATTAATTTATGATCTCCAATGATACTTTATCCATGATTTTGCTATGTTCCAGACTGGGTTTGGAGTCACAACCGGATCCAAAACCCCTCAGTTTGAGAGCATGGAATTCACTGGCACTGAAAATCCAAGGTTCATCGCTTGATCGCCCAGGAGATTTATTGGGCATGTCCGTCCATGATTTGGAAATTGTATTGGATATTGAAGAGCAAAATGCAGAGACGCTCTTTTTGTTATTGGATCGAGTGGGATCCGTTGCAATTGAACTAGAGAGACTGGAATCGATCGGCATTAAAGTCATTTCCAGGGCTGATCCGGATTATCCCGATCGATACCGAACAAGACTTAAAGCTTCAGCGCCGCCTGTTCTCTTCTACAGCGGGGAAAAGGCTTTATTGGGTCAAAGGGGCATCGCAGTAGTTGGATCGCGCCACCTTGACGATGTTGGAAAGAATTGTGCAGATTGGATCGGAAATTCATGCGGCTTATCTGGGATGGTGCTGTATTCAGGTGTAGCTAAAGGCGTCGATTCGATCAGCATGGAAGCCAGCCTTGCAGCTCGCGGGACAGCTGTGGGCGTCATGGCAAATAATTTGGAAAGTGAATTACGAAAACCTGCTTACCGAAATGCGATTCAGAAGGGTGATTTATGCCTGGTTACGCCATACCTGCCCTCGGCTTCATTCAATGTAGGGCTGGCAATGGGTCGAAATCGTTTAATTTATACACTGTCCGATTATGCGATTGTTGTCGCCAGCAGTGCAAACAAAGGCGGCACATGGAGCGGCGCACTTGAAAATATGAAGAATGAATGGGTGCCGCTGTTTGTGGTGAGCTATGAGGATATGCCCGAAGGAAACCAGTTGCTGTTGGAACGAGGGGGGATTGAGCTGCCATTAGCCAAGGTTGAGGACTATACCAATCTTGAAACTTCTCTCAAGGAGGAAGCTCAAAAAATACAACCCAAGCCTACACAGGGAACCTTATTTT
>LGHA01000094.1 GCA_001508595.1 Anaerolineaceae bacterium 46_22
TTCTACGATAACTTGATGATGGGCGTCCAGCTCATGCATCAGGCTTATGAACGTGGGGTTGAGAAATTTGTTGCGATAGGCACCGTTTGTGCTTATCCAAAATTTACCCCGGTACCTTTCAGTGAGGATGACCTGTGGATCGGCTATCCAGAAGAAACCAATGCCCCTTATGGTCTGGCAAAGAAGATGCTGCTGGTTCAATCACAGGCTTATCGTGATCAATATGGTTATAACAGCATATTCCTGCTGCCGGTTAACCTGTATGGACCCGGTGACAACTTCAATCCCCGAAGTTCCCATGTGATCCCCGCGCTGATCCGAAAATGTGTTGAGGCAAAGGAAGCTGGGGAGGATCATATTGTGGTCTGGGGAGATGGCTCGCCTACCCGTGAATTCATTTATGTGACAGATGCTGCCAAAGGTATCGCACTGGCGACAGAGAAATATGATGAATCCTTACCGGTGAACCTGGGTTCAGGTTTTGAGGTCAGCATTAAAGACCTGGCAGAAAAGATCGCCAGAATGACGGGCTTTGAGGGCGATTTGGTTTGGGATACCTCAAAACCCAACGGCCAGCCGCGGCGTGCTTTAGATACAAGCCGGGCGAAAGAGAAGTTTGGTTTTGAAGCGCGCGTTGATTTTGATGAGGGTTTACAAAAGACGATCGAATGGTATCTGGAACACCGGGATTAATTTATCGTTATGGAAAACAGCCAGGAGCAGGGTAAACAAAGTCCTACAATCTATTTACGGCCATCTAAAGGCTGGTTGTCGATTGATTTTAAGGAATTGTGGCGTTATCGGGAATTGATCTTTTTCCTGACATGGCGAGATATCAAGGTGCGTTACAAACAGGCTGTCCTTGGGATTGCCTGGGCAGTCTTACAGCCGCTGCTGACCACCTTGATTTTTACAGTGATTTTTGGGATTTTGCTCAAAACACCCTCACAGGATTTGCCCTATCCTCTTTTTTCAATGTCAGCTTTGCTGCCCTGGCAATTATTTTCAACGGCATTACAACGTTCGAGCGTCAGCCTGGTTGGCAACGCCAACTTGCTTACAAAAATTTATTTCCCGCGACTTGCCATCCCGCTCTCATCGGTTTTTGCGGCTCTTGTGGATTTTGCCGTATCCTTCGTGGTTTTACTGCTTGTGATGGCTTACTACCAGTATTGGCCGGGTTGGAACATACTCTGGCTTATTCCCATTGTGCTGCTGGCATTGCTGACAGCGCTGGCAGTTGGATTGTGGCTGTCTGCACTCAACGTGCAGTATCGGGATATTCAACATATGGTGCCATTCCTTATCCAGGTCTGGATGTATGCGTCTCCTATCGTCTATCCGATCGAGACCATCCCGGAAGGTATTTGGCGCTCCTTATACGGTCTCAATCCCATGGTGGGTGTGATCCAGGGTTTCCGCTGGGCATTATTAGGCGGCACCCCCCCTGATATCACCATGCTGATCTCGATTCTCGTGGTCGTGGTGCTGTTAATCAGCGGATTGTATTATTTCAGGCGGATGGAAAAGACCTTCGCCGATGTTGTTTAGGAACTTATGTCAGAATTAGCAATACGTGTCGAAAACATATCAAAACAGTATCGCATTGGTTTAGCCCAGGAAAGGCCGGACACCTTGCGAGACTTGTTGACGATGGGTTTTCGAGGTTTCAAACATAAATTAAGCCGAAAGGGGAGCGGAAGATACGATGATCCCGCGCACATCTGGGCATTGAAAGATGTTTCCTTTGAGGTTGAGCGCGGCCAGGTTTTAGGAATTATCGGTCGGAATGGCGCAGGGAAGAGCACACTTCTAAAGATCCTTTCCCGTGTGACAGACCCGACGGAAGGCTATGGGGAAATTCATGGTCGTGTTGGCTCCTTGCTGGAAGTTGGCACGGGTTTTCATCCTGAACTTTCAGGAAGGGAAAACATCTATTTAAATGGCGCAATATTGGGCATGCGCCGTGAAGAAATTAACCGGAAATTTGACGAAATTGTCGAATTTTCCGAAGTTGGGAAGTTTATTGACACCCCGGTCAAACGTTTTTCGAGCGGCATGTATTTGCGGCTGGCTTTTGCCGTTGCCGCCCATCTGGAACCGGAGATCCTGGTCGTGGATGAGGTTCTGGCGGTCGGTGACGCTGAATTTCAGCGCAAATGCCTGGGGAAAATGAATGATGTTGCCCAGGAAGGCAGGACGGTTTTATTCGTCAGCCATAATATGTCCGCAATATTGCGCCTGACGCAAGAAGCCATCGTACTTGACCAGGGCAAGATTGTATTACGGGCGCCAACGCCAGAAGCTGTGGACCATTACCTGAACATGGGCTTGACCAAGCAGGGGGAGCGTTTTTGGAGTGAGGAAGAATTAGGCGGCAAATCGGACGACTTCAAGCCGGCGGCATTACGGGTTTTGAACACGGATGGCAAAGTCGTTGACACCGTCAATGCTGCTGAAGGCTTTTCTGTAGAATTTGAATATCAGCTAACAGAAGCAATCAGCGGTTTGAGAGTTGGTTTGTATATGATGACCACCCGTGGGGAGTATGTCTTCACCACCTTTGACACCGATGACCCTGAACTTTACCAGGAATACAGCCTTCGTCCCGCTGGGGATTACATTAGCAAGTGCCATATTCCGCCGAATTTGATGAACGAGGGGCGTTTCATTTTGGGCTTGAACGCAAGTGTCTATCGCATTCGAAGATATTTTCAAGAAGATAAAGCATTAACCTTTACCGTGGATGCAACAGGTGCCCCGGGGACCCATTGGCCAGAACAGCGATTGGGACCCGTGCGCCCTCAATTTGACTGGAATATTAAGCACAAAGAAAAATAATTATGGAAAAACGTGCGATCAAAAAGGTTCTTGGCGAACTGCCTTATACCGTTGAACTCTACTGGCAGCTCATCCAGCGGCACAAGCCCTGGCAGGCGCATTTCAATCTTGACTTCCTTGAAGCAGAATTAGCCGAGGCTGTTGCACAGGTGCAGCCTTTTGTTGAAGACGCACCGCGAGGCAAACGTGTTTTTATCTTTGCGTCCCTACATTATTGGATTGAGTATTCAACTTTCCTGGCGCTTGCACTAGCAGGAAAAGGGCACCAGGTGACGCTTTCTTACCTGCCCTATGGCAGCTGGGATAAACCGATCGAGAAGTTTGACCTTCGAGGGCAAAATTTATATGCTCGCCAGGTGCTCAGTCAGGCAGCTTCAGTTATTAAGATTCAACCTTTGCTGGATATTCGGCCTTTATCAAGAAATTTGCCAGTGGAATTAGAAGCTGCTGTAGAGGAAGTGAGCACTTTTGATACCCAGTACACCCTGCAAGTTGAGGATATTGACACCAGCGATCCCCTCTACCAGCTCCGATATGAACGCAACTATGAAGCCGCATTGAATGGGCGGGCATGGCTGTCGGCACATAAACCGGATGTGGTCATTTTGCCCAACGGCACCATTCAGGAGATGGGAGTCTTGTTCAGAGTGGCGAAACACTTAAAGATTCCAACAGTAACCTTTGAATTTGGCGATAAGCGTGAGCATATCTGGCTGGCGCAAGATGCAGAGATCATGCGCCATGAGACGGACAGCCTGTGGAACACTCGAGGTGATCAAGCCCTTGATGAAGCACAGCTTGAGCAATTGCATGCCTTATTCTCTGCACGTGTGGATGCAAAAATATGGAAACATTTCACACGGAAATGGCAGGACACCCCAACAAAAGGCGGTGCATTTGTCAGGAAAAAACTGGATCTGGATGATCGCCCAGTTATTCTCTTAGCAACCAATGTCCTAGGGGACAGCTTAACCCTTGATCGCCAGGTCTTCAGTAAAACCATGGCGGATTGGATTGAGAAAAGCGTGCGTTATTTTGTTGATCGCAAAGATGTCCAGCTTTTAATCCGCGTGCATCCTGGTGAAATGTTGACACACGGCACATCCATGGTCGATGTTGTTAAAGCTGAACTTGAGGAAATCCCTGAGCATATTCACCTGATTGAGCCAGATGAAAAAATCAACACCTATGACATCATGGAAATTGCTGACTTAGGGATGGTTTATACGACAACCGTTGGTTTAGAAATGGCAATGCGCGGCATCCCTGTGATTGTCGCAGGTCAAACGCATTACCGAAACCGCGGTTTTACTCATGATCCTGTCACCTGGGAAGGTTTTTTTGATACCTTAAATGACCTTTTAGGGGATTTGGATGGTGCACCTTTGTCCCAGGATCAAATTGAACTTGCGTGGCGTTATGCTTACTTATTCTTTTTTGAATTCCCCAAGCCTTTCCCGTGGCATTTGGTCGATCTCAAAAAGGATATTAAATCAAGACCCCTGGGCTTTGTCCTGAGTGAAGAAGGACAGCAGCGTTACGACCAAACCTTTGAATATCTCACAGGAACCCCGCTTAAGTGGTAAGTGCATTTATATTTTTTTTATTGATCAATTTCCCTAATAAATCCCACTTGTTGTTTGAAATGCTTGCCCAATGGGTCATTGGCTGGGATAATAACAGCTTGTCTGGGAAAGGATTATTTGTTCTCCCTGTAACGATTTTTTGTATTTTGAGAAATTGACGTTTTTCCAGAAGACCCTAAGTGAATAGAACCGCCTATGCTAATTTGACGCGGACCAATTATAATGACTGCAGGTAAATAAAAGATGACTGAAGAAAACTCGAAAAAGGATGTTAGAGAATTTTATAACCAGGTTGGCTGGAAGCTGATCGACGAGTCCCTGTATCAAAACGCTCAATTTGAAGATTTGCGACCCGTATCAAAGGAATACATCCATCGCTGCCATATGCGGGTCAATAAACACCTCTCGCCAAAGGGGCGTTTTTTCTTAGACGCCGGGTCAGGGCCGGTACAATATTCAGAATACCTGACATATTCTGAAAATTATCATGCACGTGTATGTATGGACATCTCCATTGTTGCATTGCAGGAAGCTAAGAAAAGATTGGGGGATCACGGCAGATATGTTGTTGGGGATATCGCCCACCTGCCTTTTAAGGATGATGTTTTCGACGGCATTGTGTCCTTACACACCATCCATCACGTCCCGATGGAAGACAAATTGCCTGGTGGTTGTTAATGGCTGGACGAAAGCACCATTGATGACCCGGCTTTCACCTTTCATGAATTTTATGAAGCGTTTCCGAGGTTGGTGGCTGCAAAAGATCAAGAAACAACCAGTAAATGGTGGCGAAATTGCAGATAAGACAGAGGCGTTAAACGAGACGCTTGAAGCAGAGATGCCAAAATCGCCAGGAGGGACATATGTGCAAAAATTGACCGCAGCCTTGTTAATACAGGCTTTAGAGGGCAGAATGGATTATGAAATTCTTGTCTGGCGCAGTGTCAATGTTCGGTTCTTACGTTCTGTTATTTACCCGGATTGGGGTGGACGGTAATTAAAGTATAATTTTGTCAAAATCCCAGGAGTGATACTATGGATTGGAAAGATAAAAGCGTATTGGTAACCGGTGGGACGGGTTCTTTTGGCCGAAAATTTGTTGATGTCATGATGGAATCCTACCATCCGCACCGCTTGATCGTTTACAGCCGTGACGAACTCAAGCAGCATGAAATGCGCACGTCCGGTTTAGACTATCTAAACTTACGCTATTTTATTGGCGATGTGCGTGACCTGCCAAGGTTAAAGCGCGCTTTTAATGGTGTTGACATTGTTGTTCACGCTGCTGCACTCAAACAGGTTCCGGCTTGTGAATATAATCCGATGGAAGCAATTAAGACCAATATTTTAGGCAGCAGCAATGTTGTTGACGCTGCGCTGGATGCTGGCGTTGAAAAGGTTCTTGCATTGAGTACGGATAAGGCGGTCAACCCGGTGAACTTGTACGGTGCAACAAAACTTGCTGCAGAAAAATTAATGGTTCAGAGCAATGCTTATGCTGGCGGGATGACGACCCGATTCAGCTGTGTTCGCTATGGAAATGTGGTTGGTTCACGCGGCAGCGTTGTTCCTTTGTTCATTCAGCAGCGATCCAAAGGCGAAATCACCCTGACGGATGAGCGCATGACACGATTCTGGATTTCACTGGATCAGGGCGTTCAATTTGTGATTCGATGTATTGAAGAAATGCAGGGCGGTGAGGTCTTTGTCCCAAAGATCCCCAGCATGAAGATGGTAGACCTGGCGCATGCCCTTGCCCCGAGTGCTGAGATTAAAATTATTGGCATTCGTCCCGGGGAGAAGCTGCACGAGGTGCTCATTTCTGAGGATGAAGCGCGGTCAACCATCGAGCTGGAAGATATGTATGTTGTCCAGCCGGCAGAGGCATTATGGTTCGGTCACGCATGGACAGATGCTGGCAAACCACTGCCTGACGGCTACCACTACGCCAGCGATAATAATGAAGATTGGCTAACCGTTGATGAGATCCAAAAAATGGTCGCGCCAATTGAGATAAAAATGGAGAAAGGCATGCGCGCGTAATGCGTTTGCTGGTTACCGGTGCCAGCGGCCTTTTTGGCTTGAATTTGGGTCTTCTGGCGCATCATTTGGGATATGATGTCGTTGGGCTGGTGCATTCGCACCAACTACAAGGCGTCCCTTTCAAGATTGAAGCAGTCGACTTTTTGGAAACGGAAAATGCGCTTGCTACGATAAAGGGCTTGCAGCCTGATGCGATTATCCATTGCGCTGCAATCGCCAATTTGCATCAAGCCGAGAAGTTCCCGGATCTTGCACAAAAATTAAATGCCGATGTACCGGGTGAACTTGCTGAAGCTGCTTTTGAATGGAGTGTGCCATTTTTGCATATCTCGACCGATGCAATTTATGACGGAAAAAAAGGCGCATACGTTGAGACCGATCCTCCAAATCCACTGAGCGTCTATGCTCGCAGCAAATTATCTGGTGAGCACCGTGTTCAAGAAGCAAACCCAAACGCCCTGATTGCCAGGGTGGTTTTTTATGGCTGGAGTCTTTCAGGAAACCGCAGTTTATCAGAATTTTTTTATAATAACTTAAAGGACCAGATTCCGCATAAGGGATTCATTGATACCTTTTTCAGCCCGCTCTACGTGGAGGATTTAGCTGAGATTTTGCTTGAAATGCTTGTGAAAAATCTAAAGGGTGTGTATCATGTGGTTAGCCCGGAGCATTTGAGCAAGTATGAATTCGGCGTCAGGATTGCAGAAAAATTTGGTTTTGATCCGAACTTAGTCCAACCCATTAAAATGAGCGAGATGAAGCGAGAAGCCCCACGTTCGCTGAAACTTATTCTGGATCCTGGGAAAGTACAGAAAGACCTTGGTCATCCACTGCCCTCTGTGGACACGGGTATTGATCGATTATATCAACGATGGAAGGAAGGCTATCATCTAAAACTTCAAAGTTTTTCATGTTGAATATTTTCTTTTTGAATTGAAAGGCGAGAAATGACTTTAAAAATTGGTAATAATCTGATTGGGAAAGATCATCCGACATATTTCATTGCGGATATTGCAGCAAATCACGACGGGAGCTTGGAGCGTGCAAAGCTCTTGATTCGTTTGGCAAAAGAAGCAGGGGCGGATGCGGCGAAATTCCAGAATTTCCAGGCGCCAAAGATCGTTTCTGATTACGGGTTCACGCATATGAATGCCCAGGTGTCTCACCAGGCAAAATGGGAAAAATCTGTAACCGAGGTGTATGCCTCAGCTTCGGTCCCATTTGAATGGACACCGATCCTCAAAGAAACCTGTGATTCGGTTGGCATTGATTATTTCTCGTCACCCTACGATTTTGAGGCGATTGATATGCTGGATTCATATGTGCCGGCTTACAAAATTGGGTCCGGTGATATCACGTGGATTGAAGC
>LGHA01000095.1 GCA_001508595.1 Anaerolineaceae bacterium 46_22
TAGAACGCTATTCTATAGCAGCCAATACTGCCAAAGGACCCTCATTCCCCGGTTCTTCCAGTGCAGATTTCGCATAGTAAGCGTATGCAATTTTCCCGGTTTGATCAACAACAAATACGCTGGGGGTGCCGACGGCGAAGAATTGTTTAACTTGAAAATATTGCGCTGCGACTTTCGCCCCTTTATCCGTCAAAATTGTGAAATCTGAGGGATGTTTGCTGAGATAACGATTGATCATAAAGGGACCGTTGGGAACCAGTATCATAATTTCAGTGTTCAGGGCGTTAAATTTCTCTATATCATGACGCAACTGCGCCATATGGTTAATGCAATGTGGTCAGGCAAAGCCGATGTTGAACACCAGCAGAACATTCTTTTTGCTGTAAACATCTGATAGTCGGATCAGATTGCCGTCTTTATCCGGCAGTGAAAAATCAGGGGCGAGATCGCCAACCGCTAATCGTTTCAAATTTTTCCTCCACTTCTCTTTAAATCAACCAGCTAATCATAGCACAAATTATTTTTAATTGTCCTTAATGGTTTATACTAACGAAATCTGTTCTAGAGTTCTGCGGGTTGATTAATTTAGGAGAACATTATCATTCTGGATAAAAAATTATCCTCTGGTAAAATATGTTCAGTGTGAATGATGTTTGGTGTTATGACTCTTGTTGCTGGTGTGGTCCGTTTGACACCTCAAGTGCGAAGGGATATACTACCAGGTCGAATTTTGATTAATTTGTTGGAGGTAAGTTTTGAAAACAGCGTTAATTACTGGCATTACCGGTCAAGATGGTTCTTATCTGGCTGAATTGCTTTTACACGAAGGTTATGAAGTCCATGGTTTGATACGTCGGGCGAGCACCTTTAATACCCGACGCATTGACCACATCTACCGTGATCCCCATGGCAACGGCGGCAAGGTCAAGCTGTATCTGCATTACGGTGATGTGACCGCAGGGGATACCCTGCTGGACGTTCTTTACAACGTGAAACCGGATGAGGTCTATCACCTGGCGGCACAGAGCCATGTCCGCGTCAGTTTTGACATGCCTGAATATACTGGGGACGTAACAGGATTGGGCACCACGCGCATCCTGGAAGCGATCCGCAAAGCCGGCATGAAGTCAAGATTTTACCAGGCTTCCTCAAGTGAGCTGTACGGCGATTCAAAACCACCGCAGAATGAAAACACGCCTTTCCGTCCCCGCAGTCCCTATGCAGCCGCAAAACTCTATGCTTACTGGATGGCAAACAATTACCGTGAGGGTTACGGCATGTTCTCTGTCAACGGGATCCTGTTCAACCACGAATCCCCTCGCAGAGGTGAGACCTTTGTGACCCGCAAAATCACCCAGGCGCTTGCAAATATCATGGCTGGCAACCAAAAATATCTGTATTTGGGCAACCTCGAGTCGCGCCGTGACTGGGGTTACGCGCCGGAATATATTGAGATGATGCACCTGATGCTGCAGCAGGACAAGCCTGAAGATTACGTGGTTGGCACGGGTGAAGCCCATAAGATCAGCGAATTCCTGGACGAAGCCTTTGGCTATGTGGATATGGATTGGCATGATTACGTTCGGATTGATCCGCGATATTACCGCCCAACAGAGGTTGATTTCCTTGAGGCGGATATGAGCAAAGCTAAAGAGCAGCTTGGCTGGGAACCGAAGATTAAGTTCCATGAGCTTGTCAGAATCATGGTCGATGCGGATATGGAACTGGTAGGTCTGGAGGCGCCGGGTGACGGCAGGAAGATCATCCAGGAGAAATTCTCCGGTTGGCACCGTTGGGAGGACCAGGTCGTCTCGATGGGGCGGTAATCCGATCAGCGTTTCTACATATCTAATCAAACTTCAATATATTGCACAGAGATTTTAAAAAATGACGATAGTACTGACGATTGCACTGGTGTCCTCACCAGTGCAATATAGCAGCTGTGATTTGTATTTTCACCATAGGTGGGGAAACCCGCAAGAGGAATGTGGTTAATTTAGTAAGAATAAATTGTTTAAACTGGTTTCCTTAGAGATCTTCCTGGTCCTTACAGGAGGCTACGCACTGGAGACACCAGGGAGATCATGAGATTATCATTACCGAATAACATCTCGGAAATTGTGGTTGAAATTTCTTGATATAATGGCTATAATTCAATCACTAAAAAACTTGCGGAAGAGTAAGGCATCAACCCCTGAAAGAGAAGGCTCGCCAATGGCTGAGAGCGGCCGCAGGCCAGGTTATGCGTGAAGTCGCCGCAAGGTATTGCTGAAGAAAACCCAAATGGGTGAGTAGAACGGCACGGGTGCGCCCGTTACAGCGACGCCGGATGATCGTCCGGGTTGAGTGCGCTGACTTCGGTTAGCGAATTGAGGTGGTACCGCGGAAGTTAACCTTTCGTCCTCTGTGACGAGAGGTTTTTAATTTAATTTGATCTGGAGGTATTTTCGATGGCGCAAGAACTGCCAAAAGCATACGATTTTAACAAGACGGAAGACCGGCTGTATCGGTGGTGGTGGGAGTCGGGTTATTTTCAACCCACAAACGATCCCAACGAGCCGGATTTTGACCCGGACAAGAAACCTTTTGTGATTTCGATTCCCCCGGCGAATGTTACAGGACGATTACACCTGGGGCACGCGATCGTGGTCTCACTGCAAGACTTGATGATCCGTTATCATAGGATGAAAGGCGAACCAAGCTTGTGGGTTCCCGGTGTTGATCATGCCGGCATTGCCACACAATTGCAGGTTGAAAACAAGCTGCGCGAAGAGGGCACAAGCCGAAAAGAATTGGGAAGAGAAAAGTTTTTGGAACGAACCTGGGCCTGGAAAGAAGAGTACGGCGGGATCATCACCCAGCAAATTCGCCGTCTGGGTGCCTCCTGCGATTGGACCCGGGAGCGCTTCACCATGGATGAGGGTTTGTCCAAAGCAGTGCGTGAAGCTTTTGTGTCCCTTTACGAGAAGGGGTGGATCTATCGCGGACCGCGCATGATCAACTGGTCCCCCGGGCTTCAGACGGCTGTTTCAGACCTGGAAGTAGAGTACACCCAGGAGCCCAGCAAGTTGTATTACTTCAAATATATGATTGCCGGAAGTGATGAGTACATCCCGGTGGCGACCACACGCCCAGAGACCATCCTGGGTGATTCAGCGGTAGCGGTGCATCCTGAGGATGAGCGATTTAAGAAATTTATCGGGAAGAAAGTTGTGGTCCCGATGCTTGGACGTGAGATCCCGGTGATTTCGGATGATTATGTGGACCGCGAGTTTGGCACCGGTGCGCTGAAGATCACCCCTGCACATGACCCCAATGACTATGAGATCGGCATGCGTCATAACCTTGAATTTATCAACGTTCTCAACAAAGACGCCACGATCAATGAAAAGGGCGGACCTTATCAGGGGATGGATCGTTTCGAATGCTGCGAGACCTTGTGGGAGGATATGGAAAAAGAGGGACTGGTGATCAAGGTGGAGCCTTATTTGATGAAGATGCCCCGCTCCCAGCGCGGCGGTGAGATCGTCGAACCGATGATTTCAACCCAGTGGTTTGTGGACGTTCAGGAGATGGCAGATGCCGCGTTGCAGGTTGTAAAAGACGGCAGGATTGAGATTATCCCTGAGCGCTTTAAAAAGGTGTATTACAACTGGATGGAAAACATTCGCGACTGGTGCATCAGCCGCCAGTTATGGTGGGGGCATCCGATCCCTGTCTGGTACTGCGATGAATGTAATGAGATGACCGTGTCACGTGAAGACCCGGATAAATGCCAGCACTGCGGGAGCACCAGGCTGCGCCAGGACCCGGATGTGCTGGACACCTGGTTCTCATCAGCGTTATGGCCATTCTCAACCCTGGGGTGGCCGGATCAAACGCCTGATCTTGCTTATTTTTATCCAACCACAGTGATGGAAACAGCCTATGACATCCTGTTTTTCTGGGTGGCACGTATGATCATGGCAGGCCTGGAATTCACTGGTGAGGTGCCTTTCCACACCGTGTATCTTCACGGCTTGATTCGCGATGAGAACGGCCAGAAGATGAGCAAGACCAAGAACAATGTCATCGACCCGCTTGAGGTGATGGATGAATTGGGTACGGATGCTTTACGGTTTACGCTGCTGGTTGGGTCAACACCCGGGAATGATACCAACCTTTCCCTTAAAAAGGTTGAAGCCAACCGTAATTTTGCCAACAAACTCTGGAATGCCGGCCGCTTTTTAATCGGCAATATTGACAAGATTCCTGCTGAGATGGAAGGTGAACTGGATTGGACCCTCCCTGACAGCTGGATCTGGGCTCGTACCAAACAATTGAGCGAGACGGTTAATCGCTTATTTGAGACGTATCAGTTCGGTGAGGCGGGGCGTCAGATTTATGACTTCTTCTGGACGGAATTTGCGGACTGGTATTTGGAAATCGCTAAGGATCAAATCGCTGAGGGCGGTGACCGAGCTTACACGACTATTCAAACATTGGTGAAAGTTTTTGATATCTGTCTGCGGTTTTTGCACCCCTTTACGCCCTTTGTAACCGAAGCCTTGTGGGGACACCTCAAGGAAGCAGCTCGGGAGGTCTCACCAGAACTGGCGCATGAAGGCGGTTGGGAAGATGCTTTGATCATCGCCCAATGGCCTGAAAGGATGGCATTTGAGGGATGGGAAGACCAGGCTGTGGAAGACTTTTCATTGGTCCAGGAGATGGTACGGGCGATTCGAAATATTCGAGCGGAGTACAAGGTACAGCAAGGTCATAAAATTTCCTGCACGATCAGCGCAGGGGGAAAATTTGAAATGATACAGGCACAGCGGCAAAGCTTTGTGTCGTTGGCTGGCATCGACCCGGACAATTTGAAGATCATTGTTGAGCCCTTAGCCCCAAGCGATGAGGCGATCAGCCTGGTGATTACACCGGTTGAGATTTCACTGCCCTTAGCTGGTTTAGTGGATGTTGAAGCAGAACGCGAAAGGCTTGAGAAAGAGCTTGAAGAAGCTGAAGGTCAGATCAAGCGATTGGAGAAACTGCTCGCCAGCCCCTTTGCTGAAAAAGC
>LGHA01000096.1 GCA_001508595.1 Anaerolineaceae bacterium 46_22
TTACGCGTTTTATGGGATTGAACCATCAAAAAAGCATAAAAATGACACAAGACGCCCCACTTTCAAACAGAGCACACCCTTTTTGCAGTAGACTCTTTAATAATTTATGTTTAAAGCAAACCTATCATCGCTTCTGTCAATTCCTGCGTCTTCACAGAATCCCAGGCTGTTGTTTGGGGCTGTTCCCTGCTTTCAACACAATCAAAGAAATGTTTGATCTGAGGCTCAAAACCTCGTCCTGCCAGGGTGGATTGCCACGCAGAAGAATAAGGCTCTACCCATCCTTTTTGCTCTGGACCCTGCGTAATAGAAAGCTTAGAAAAGGCTTCGATTTCTACCGTTGTCTGATGTCCGTAAAGCGAATAATATTCCCGCCAGGCACCTGCCTGCAGATTGGTTTCAATGATCCCGACACCGCCTGACGCCAATCGAATCGCTGCAGCAGCAGACAGAAGTTTTCCGCCCTTTGACTCGTGAACGAAGGACTCCACACTGCCTTCACCGCAGTAAAACCGAAGCAAGTCGATTTGGTGAATGGTATCCTCGTATAATTGTCGTCTGCGATCTTCGAAGGATGGTTTTTGCCTGAATTTTCTAAAAATCCCCATGCCTACCGGTTTTTCGCCCCACAAAGCTTTTGCCTGGATGTGAAGCGGTGCAAACCGGCGGTTAAAACCCACCATTAATACACGTCTATGCTCATCTGCCAGTTCAGCCAATATTCTTGTCTCATCAACTTTCATGGTGGCAGGTTTTTCGACGAAAACATCCACGCCATTTTGAAGCAGCAGCTTAACAATCTCAAAATGGCTGTCGGATGAAGTTAGAACAAAGGCTGTCTCGGGTTGATCATCCATTAACTGGCCAAGATTGTTTGTTCCATAATCAATGCGGTACTTTTTCTGAGTGGCAGCTAAAGGCTCGGGTGACCGGTTGTACAGCATCAGTTCGAGGTCCTTTTGTGCCCCTAAAATCGGCATATAGGCTTTCTGACAAATACTTCCCAAGCCGATTACAGCAATTTTCTTTTTCATAAAACCTGACCTTACTCTCTTGTGATGATATCTTCCCCTTTTTAATAATACTCAGATCAATGCAATATCTATTCTTGATACCTTCCATATTTACTTCTTAGTAAATCAAGAAACACTGTCAAATTCCTGACGATAGTAAACAACACCTTCTACGTCTGTCATTCTTTTGGGCTTGAGTATCTTAATCATAAAAGCCTCATCTGGTACATCTTCATAGGCACATCGAATACCAAAAGTACTGGCCTTTTTGAAGCCAAAACGGGGATAATAAGCGGAGTCTCCTATCACAACCACAAAGGGGTATCCTGCCAATGCTGCCCGGGTCAAGCCTTCGACGCATAAACCTGTGCCAATCCCCAGTTTCTGGTATTCTGGCAAGACAGCCAACGGCCCTAGCCCCAGCCCCTCTATCGACCAGCCCTGATTTTTTATCAAGCGAGCGGGTGTAAAAAGAACGTGGCCAAGGACTTTTTCGCCGATTTTCGCAACCAGTGAAATAAAAACAGGACAGTTCTCACGCAATCTATCAACCACTTCTGCTTCACCATCAGCATGAAATGCCAATCGATGAACCAAACGGATGCCAGCCAGATACTGTTCAGTTTCTTCCTGAATATTAAATTTCAATTGCTTATCAAGGTTCATGTAAGCAATTATAGCCCGATAAAAGAAATTTTATTGGCAACCTCACACAAAAAACTTTATGCTTAATTCGCTGATACTAAGGCTTCGGTTGAAATTTCAAATTCCGGCGGGTTTTCCATATGTTTCTTAACTGCACAAAGCTGTGCAGACCGAATAAGAGATTCTCTGTATCTTTCAGGGAATGTTGGCGGCACCTGGATGATAAGCTCAACCTTGTCAATCATATGTGTGAAGGGAGAACTGTGAACCCTCTGAATAATTTGAATATTATCCGTTGGCAGCCCTCGCTGTTTACAGAAACCTAAAACATAGATGCCAGCACAGGTCCCCATCGATGCCATGAATAATGAAAATGGCGTAGGCGCTTCCGCCTTCCCTCCGCCAGCAGGTGGTTGATCTGTCTTTATTGTATAGGGTCCAAAATGAGCGTCGACCCGTGCGCCACCGGGAAAATCAATCAGCATATCCATAAATAAATTCCTCTTTCCTACTTTTAATGTCTATTTATTGATGCAAAAAGCGGCTTTCAGGTTACAGTTTGCAGGAAAGAGAGAGTCTTAATAAATTTATTCACATGTATTATTTAAAGAATCTTTAATTAGTCGTAGTCGTAGGGGTTGTGGAAAAGTGGATAAAAGAAGAAATAAACCGGTGCTGACCATCTTTTACAGGCAGGTACGGGAAAAATTGATCAGCTTTGCAAAATTTTGGTTTTAAAAAGACGGTTTTTATCAACAAATGCTTGTTGATAGCCTGATTAATAAGGGCCTATTTTTTTGAACAAGTTTTGTGAAAGGAAAAAAGAGCCTGTTTTTATCCAGAAATTCTCCAGATTCTTTGGGTTAATTCCTGGAAAACTTGAGCTAGTTATCCACATTTCGTATAAGTTATCCACAGTTTTTGATGTTTTATCCACAGTTTTGTTGATAAAAGGGGTGGTTTTTAGAAATTGGCTGGTTTTGGAAAATTCAGGAATTAGCTCCCATAAGCATTTTCCCAGGATTCGATCACAATTTCGAGGCTGTCTAAATAGGCATCTAAAGCCGCACATTTTTCAGCGGCGCGATCCTGTGTCAGTTCTAGAATTGAAAGACAATTTTCCCATGTCTCTTTGTTAGGCGTGTCCGCATCCAGAACAAGCTGAATGTCCAGCCATGTTCGAAGCAGCGGCCAGAGCGCCTGACCGGGTGAATCGCTGTTCAGCAATGCCTGAATCCCAGAGACGTAATAGCTGTGCCTGCTGGGCTTTAGGTGAACAGGTGCGTCCGCCTTTTTTGAAACATAGCTCAGATCTTCTTCGAATGCTTTTGACCAATCCTTCAGGTTCTCATTTTGTTCTTCGTTGTAACCTAATATACCGTAAAATCCGGCCAGCACCTTTGAAACACCGAGGGTTTCTACACGATCTTTCAGAGTCATTAGAAACCGTCGTGTGGTCAATGGGGGTCCGATCAAACCTGCAACGCTATTTGCCCCCAGAGATAAAATATCAAGGCAATGATCCAGCCACATTTCGTGCGATTCGGGAGGGGCTTGCAATAAAGAAAACCAGTTTTCCCGTGCAGCAGTGGAGAATTTCCTGACTCTTGCCAGCACATTGTCAGGACGGTGAAATTCAGCGTTGACACTTGATTGGATAAATTCGAGCCAATGTTCATTATCATGCAGGATGATGTTGTAGTGTGTGAGCGGATAGCCCATCAAAGGATCCTGGCGGAAGGCTCGGTGGTCGGTATAGGCTTCACGGACTTTGTGATAAATATCCAGGGAGATATCCGGCGTTACGGCGGCGCATTCACGTTTTGTTGGTGCCTGGTATTTGTGAACCAGCACCAAATCGATATCCGTCGTTCCTCCCAGCAGCGGATCTTCTTCAACCAATGACCCGACCAGGTAAGCAGCGTATATATCAGGCTCGCTTCGCAGACGGGCAGTGACGGTCTGCTGGGCAAACTTATGGAGTAAGTCTCGTGTGATTCGCATGATCTTTCCCTTTATCTATAGATCAATTGGCAAGCTTTCCTGGAATGGTGACAATTTCAGCGTTTGTCGGATCCGTTGATCTATTTGTTCCAGGTGTTCGGGATAGCGTATGTAGTCCAGGTTGTTGGTATTGATCGTCAAAACAGTCTGCCCCGGATAGCTTTTGAATCGTGTCTCATAGGTTTGATTGAGGGCATCGATGTAATTGACGTCCATCTTGCGCTCATAGGGGCGGTCGCGATGGGCAATTCTTTGCATCAGGACGTCAGTATCCGCCTGAAGGTAAACGATCAGGTTGGGTTTGATAATTTTCTCAGCTAAAGCCTCATGCACCTGGAAATAGGTTTCCAGTTCATCTCCGGAAAGGTTTGCTTCAGCAAAAAGGCGGTCTTTTTCAAAGGTGTAATCAGAAATTAACCAGGGGTTGTTCTTGAGGGATTCCGGTACGCCTCTGCGTTGTTGGTGATATCGACTGAGCAAGAAAAAGATTTGGGTTTGAAAGGCAAAACGCTCACGATCACCATAAAAGTCACTGAGAAATGGATTTTCTTCAAAGATTTCCAATAGCAGTTCAGCGTTAAAGGATGTTTGTAAGAGACGAGCCAGGGTGGTTTTCCCCACACCAATAACGCCCTCAATGGCAATGTACATGGGTGCTCCTGAATATATTTAGAATGGTTAAAATATACCATAGGTAAGACCTGCGGAGGAATCCAAATCAGCAATTCAGATGACTCAGCGGGTGCTATGTAAAAACGTAATCTTAAATGGGATAAAAATTGTCTTTATTGTAGCTAAAGAAAGGTCAATCCGTTATAATGATATAATCGACTGGAAAAGCATTTAAAGGTATTTGATATTATGGATGAAAAGAAAAAAGGAATGAGCTCAAACCAGCTCAAATTTATCATCAGCGGTGGTTTATTTTTGATTGCAGTGGTCATTCTAATCGTCAGTGCAACGCGGGGAACAGCCGAGTTTTTTATGACCATTGAAGAATTAAAGCTGGCTGAAAATGACCTTCAGGGTCAAAATTTACGTGTATCCGGTGCGGTTTTGGGGGAGAGTATCTATTTTGATACCGAAACAGGGCTTCTCCATTTTACAATAGCCCATATCCCGGCGGATGAAGACCTGACCAAGGAGGAAGGGGAATTGAGCAAGGTTCTACATCAGGCTGTTAACGACCCGGATAATTCCCAGTTGGCAGTGATTTATGAAGGGGCTAAACCGGACATGCTCAGGCATGAAAGCCAGGCGATTCTGACCGGCCAATTAAATTCTGAGGGTGTTTTTGTCGCCGAGGAATTATTGCTGAAATGCCCGTCAAAATATGAAGAAGCCTTACCTGAACAGGCGGAGTATCGTGATATCTTCGTTTGGTTACATGACCCTTGCCCTGGCATTTTTATTGTCACTCTATGGTTTGGTCATCCTGATTTTTGGGCTTATCCAAAAATCGCCGGCTTTTATTGAATCTGCTCGTCGGGCACTGGTATTGATTTTCCCATTGTCAACGGCTGGCATCCTTGTACTGGCGTTTTTGTTATTTACGGACCGCTTTGATGTCGCTTATGTTTACAGCGTCAGCAGCAAGGAAATGCCGGCGTACTTGAAGTTAACAGCGCTTTGGGGTGGGCAGGAAGGCTCACTTCTCTTTTGGAGCTGGTTGCTGAGCGGGTTTTCCCTGGTCTTTTCCAGCCGAAAGATCCGGAAGGAAAGGGACCTGTTCCCCTGGGCGATGCTGGTGGCTTTTATTTTATTAATTTTCTTCCTGGGGCTGAACGTGTTTTTAGCCACGCCCTTTGAACGTTTCTGGCATTTTACCGACGGTGGTAGGGTCTTATCTGTTTTCCAACCTCGAAACGCCTGGCCGTTAACGCCAGGGGATGGACAGGGCTTGAACCCGCTCTTGCGCCATCCTGGCATGATCTGGCATCCCCCTGCGCTCTATCTGGGCTTTGTGGGATTCGTTATTCCATTCGGGCTGGCAGCAGCGACTCTGATTACAAAGCGTCGGGATGGACGGTGGATTGAACTTTCACGTACATGGATACTAATTGCCTGGGTATTTCTATCCCTGGGCTTGGTCCTAGGTATGCGTTGGGCTTATGACGTTCTGGGTTGGGGCGGCTATTGGGGCTGGGACCCTGTTGAAATCGCTGCCTTAATGCCGTGGTTGAGTGCCACAGCATTGATTCACACCGCATTACTCCAGAAAAAATCGAATGGTTTTCAGCGTTGGAATTTAAGCCTGATCATCCTCACATTCGGTCTGGTCATATTTGGCACCTTTATCACCCGCTCGGGGGTCTTGTCCTCTGTGCATACCTTCGCTGGCAGCAATATTGGTCCGGCAATGTTTGTTATTATGGGGGTCACAAGTATCGGCGGCTTAGGCTTACTGATCTATCGCTGGCGTGACTTTAGCCCTGCTCAGGAAATTGAATTTGGCTTTTCGCGAGAAGTTTTAACCCTGTTTTCAAACCTGGTTTTATTGAGCATCTTGATGGTCTGTTTTCTTGGTGTTGTTTACCCGATTTTTTCGGATCTGCTTACCGGTACCCAGGTCACTGTAGGTCCTGCCTGGTATGAACGTATTACCGGCCCCTTATTCCTCTTATTGTTGTCGCTGATGGGGCTTTGCCCGCTTGCCGCATGGGGGCTGACTCGACTCACTAAACTTCGCCAGGGATTTACAATTTTGTTACCCCTGTCCCTTTTGGTCCCATTATTAAGCTGGCTCTTGGGTGGTGTAAACGATCTTTATGCACTGGCTGCCTTATGGTTGGC
>LGHA01000097.1 GCA_001508595.1 Anaerolineaceae bacterium 46_22
CTTTTTCTGTTCAATCTGGCAGGATAACGAATGTCCGGAAAGCAAGTCCCGATAATGAATTCTTTGTGGTCTAAATGGGAGAAGAAACTATCATAAAATATTTCAGCAGTGAGAACGTGTGTGACTGGCCAGGGCATGTTCACTATTCTACTCGTGATATGCGTGTAAAAGCAAGACCATCCTTAAAAATTATGTTGTTCTTGAATATAATTGATTTGAGATAAATGAAGCAAAATAAAGGAAACCTGGAAAACATGCATGAACTGCAACCATTTGCCGACAGTGTCAGGACGATTGTCGGGTATGAGCTCTCACAAGAACAACTGCGGGCATTAAAGATTTACGAAGACGAGCTTTTAGCCTGGAATCAGAACATCAGTCTGACGGCTATTCGTGATCCAGAAGGTGTGCGAACAAAACATTTCTTAGATTCACTCACCATTCTGCGTGCCTGGGATCGACAAACCCCGCCAGAGCGAATGATTGACGTCGGCACAGGGGCAGGGTTCCCGGGTCTGGTTCTAAAATTGGTCTGGCCAAAAGCGCAGCTCACCCTGGTGGAATCTGTTCATAAGAAAGCGGATTTTTGCCGGTATATGGCGGAACGCCTGAATTTGGAAGGTGTGATTATCCTCCCTGAGCGAGCCGAAGAGGTTGGTCGGGATCCGGCACATCGTCACAGCTATGACCTGGCAGTCGCCAGGGCAGTTGCAAGAATGCCCATCTTAATGGAATACTTATTACCCCTGGTGCATCGAAATGGGATTGTGATGGCGATGAAAGGTGAAGCAGCGCCTGCTGAAACGCATGAAGCCCACACTGCAATCAACTTGCTTGGGGGGAAACTCCATAAATTGATCAATATCCAATTACCGGGCGTGGTTGAAGAACGTTATATCGTTGTCATACATAAGGTTGCCCGAACACCGGAAGAATATCCCAGGCGGGTGGGTATGCCAGCGAAAAACCCTATAGAGTGAGGCTTTTTATCGGTATTGTCCAGAAATCCCAGAGATCGATCTTATGCAGTCAAACGTTTGGGGGAATTAAAAGCACGACCGGATATCCTGATGTCCATGATGGATGATCCCAATGGGTTTGTCCGATCAGCGTCTGCAGAAGCTCTTGGCAGGTCTGTTGAACTGCCTGCGCCAGACGTGGTTTCTCGCTTGCTGGCTGCCATTGACGATCCAAATAATTATGTTTGTGCGGCTGCCGTTAATTCCCTGGGCTTACTCAAAGCCACAGAAGCAGTTCACCAGGTTGAAACCTGTTTAGAAGATATCCACCCCATTGTTGTCCAGGCGGCTATTTTGGCGATTGCCCGGATCGATCCCTCGCGCATCAAGGATCGCCTTTTAGAATTTCTCCAATCCGATGAATACCTGATCCACCTGGCAGCAGCCCGAGCCTGCGGTTGGCTCACCCATGTGCCCTGCGGCCCATACATTCTTCGATCCTTGCAGGATTTTATGAAGCTTAAGGATCAACAAGACTTAAAACTGCCCAAGCTTTATATTGAAGTCTTATCCCGATTACAAATGAAGGAAGCTATCCCCACATTGGTAGAGATCGCTGAACATGAAGTTGGGTTGCGCGGTGTGGCGGTTGAAGCGCTGGTAGAGATGAATGCAGAAGAGGCAGCTTCGATCCTTTCCCCATTATTGAGTGACCCCAGCAATCGTTTGCGGCGCAACTTGATTGAAATGATGATGCAAGCGGATTATGACGCCGCCCTGCCGCTGGTACGACCTTTACTCAAGGACAGTGCGATCACCGTACGGGAAACAGCCCTGGCAGCAGTTTCAAAATGGGGGGACATAGTTTCTGCAGAAGACGTCCGGCAAATTGCCTTTAACGATCCCAATCCTTTCGTGCGGCCGCAAGCGGTGCTTACCCTGACAAAACTTTTAGGGCAGGACGCGCTGCCGGACCTGGTGGCTCTTTCAGAAGATCTAAATCTGCATGTTCGACGAGCAGCAGCCCAAAGCATGGCGGAATTGGATTATCTGACTTCCGAGGCGAAATCGGCATTACTCAGGCTGGCAATGGATGAGGACACCGCAGAATTTACAAGAGAAGCCCTGGAAGTTCATGACCTCAGTGCAATTCGTCCGCTGCCGCCGGTAGAACAAAAAATGAAGGCCCCCGTTCCGGAAGAATTGCAAACAAAAAGCGGTTCACTACTGACCCTGCTTGAATCATGGCAAGAAGCTTTGCCAGATTTACAACGGGATTTTGATCTTGAAGAACTCTCAGAAGTCGACCAGGCACTTTCGACCTTGATCGTTCACTTGAGAAGGTTGAATGATAGGTCTGAATGATGCTTTGAAAACGAAAAAATTTTGATTATAAACCGCCTTTAGCATTTCATAGGCGGTTATTGTTTAAGACAGCAGCATGTAATGCGCTGTCTCCAATAAGCGTCCTGTCAGGAAAACTTAAAAGCCAAATTTCTTAAGCACTTCCTGCAGATCCTCGGTATTGTCCACCCATACTTCGCTGTAGCCGCAATTTGCACAGCAATAACGAGTGACAGGGATTGGTTTGAAAGAGGAAGGCGGTTTGGCGCCGCTCAGACTGCTGGGGGCTTGAATATCCCCGGGAAAGCGCACAATCTCAGAAGAACGGCATTTTGGACATCGTAAATTCTTCATCTAAAAATCACCTTTCATTCTTGATGATGACATTTTGTATTTACTTGTAGATATTACCGGGGATAAACTCTCAAAAACTCACAAATTGTGTATTTCCTTGCTTTATGGCAGCCATTTTGGGCGTGATCCATTTTCAATGATCATTTTGTTTTCCCCGGATTCCCACAGCCAGATTGAAGTCTTAGAACTTGTAAGATCATATCTTTGATAAATCAATCGAGCGCCCCAGGGATCCCATTCATAAGCTGTAAATGTGGCCGATGGGTCATCGGTGATCTGCCGATTAACCAGCCCATCCAGACGCAAAACCCACAGCGCTTTGCTGATATTTGCGTTCACCGGTCTCAAACTGACTGCAACCGACTCGCCATCCGGCGACCAGCGAGGTTGGCTGAAATCGGTATCGCTCAAACCCATATCCAAAACCGAATCAACAGCATTGGTTTCTAAATCCAGGACAAATACCTGCACAAAGGGTTCATTTTCGGCTGGGACAAGGTCGGTAAAGATGATCTTGGTGCCATCCGGCGACCAATCTCCTGATCCCGGCAGGGCATTAGGGACGATGGATTCCTGCGATGTCTCAAGGTCTAAAATCCGGATGCCGCGGTTGGTGGTGTCATAAGAAGCAAAACGCTTGCCGTCTGGCGAAAAAGAAGGTGCGTGTCCAAATGCCCAATCGCTTTGGTAGAGCTGCGCAGTACTGCCGGTTTCGATTTCCACGGTCCATATTTGGGAAGGCAGGTAGGTGTTGGTCTCCTCTTGATAAAGCTCACGGGTGTAGGCAATGGTTTGGCGATCCATTGACCAGGCAGGCTCACCGCAAACATCCTTTTCACAATTTAGCAGCAGCCTTTGATCCTCACCTTCACGATCCATTAACCACAAATCATGTCCACCAGAATCGTTTTGCACAGTGAAGGCAATGATCGTGCCGGTGGGGTCTGGAGAGAATTCGATGAGTTTGTTTTCAGTAAAACTTAATTGCTTTTTTTCGCTGCCGTCAGTAGAGGCTCGCCAGATTTCGCCGCCTTTGTCTGAAGGTACAAAATACAGAAGGTCAGGTTCACGGACGGTGAAGGTCCAGTTGTGACCCAAGGAAATTAATTGCCCACTTGAAGTTTCAATCTCACCCTCAACATGAGCTAAATATTCGGTATCCTTATTAAAAGCTTGCAGAGGGCGGAACCACAGGGTGTTTCCCTGCCAAAACAGCTCACCTTTTGTACTCGGAGATATTAAAAATGCATCCTCAGCAGTTTCTCTGATCACTTCCCGTGAGAATGTAATGCCAACCCAGCCAAATGCCGAAATATTTTCACTGTCTTTTGGGGTGACGGATTCAATGATCGTTCCCTCACTTAAAATTCCACATCCAGCAAGGGCGAAAATCAGAAGAAGGATGAATGCTTTGAGGAAAATGTGCTTTTTGTTGAAATATCTCATATTTCACAATTCAGATTTGAAGATGGAAATACAAACGGCGGCCCGAAGAACATCATTTCTCTCTCAGGCCGCCGAAAATTCTTGTTCTAAAAGTGCCAGATGTGATTAAGGCTCCGGTGTCTCCGTTGGCTCAGGGGTGTTGGTCGCTGTGGGCACAGGTGTGACGAGGTTAACCGGGATGATCAGGATATCACCCACAAAGATGTCGTTGTTATCCTCAATTTCTTCAAGATCGTTGTCTGCCCGGTACTCGTTGGTCGCCTTAATGATCGCTTCTTCAGTTGTGTTGAAGGCGACGGCAAGCGCATAAAGGCTGTCACCGGATCTCACCCGGTATGGAATTTCGGTGCCGGGTCGGATATCTGTTGGTAGTGGAGTCGCTGTGGGCAGCTCCTGATCCGGTGCTGGAACTAAGATGGTCTGCCCGACAGTGATGAAACAGCCGCCGGTCAGATTGTTGAGCACCAGCAGTACCTCAACATCCACTTCGAATTGTTCAGCAATGGTTGTACAGTTATCACCTTCCTGAACCTGGTATTCAAAGGGTCCAGAAGGCGTGCTGGTCATCGTCTGTGTGGGCGTATTGGTGACCGTTGGTGTGTTGGTTGCGGTAGCCGTTGGCGTCACCGGGGTTGGTGTGGCAGTTTCCGTAGGGGTTGGTGTTTTTGAGGAGAACAATGAGATCTGTCCGCCCCCACCACCGGTCAGGTAAACAACCAGCAGAACAATGCCGGCTATCGCCAGCAGTATAGCAATCCCACCGATGATATATGGGCCGCGTTTTTGCTTTTTCCGATAGGATGATATGACGTTCTTTGCATCTTTTTCGCTCATATTATTTCCTTTTCACTCAAGGAACACCAGGAATTTTCCGGTTGGTTCCCTCCCCTATTAATTTACTTGGCTCTATTTTATCCGAAAATGCAGTATTGGTCGAGTCATTCTCTTTTGTGCAACAGAAAAAATTTTAATTTATTCGTTATTCTAATCGAATTTCATTAAAGAATGGGGACTGCAGTCAGGATCGCATCTTATGACAGTCTAACATTTGTTTCATAAATTGACCAGTATAGGAATGAGGTACCTCGCAAATCTCTTCAGGCTCACCGATTGCGATAATTTCGCCGCCAGCATCCCCACCTTCAGGACCAAGGTCTATGATCCAATCCGAAACTTTGATGATATCGAGGTTGTGTTCGATGATCACCACGGTGTTGCCTTCATCCACCAGCCGCTGCAGGACGTCAATTAAGCGATGGACATCTGCTGCATGTAAACCAACCGAGGGCTCATCCAAAACATACAGCGTGCTGCCCGTTGATTGGCGTGAGAGTTCCTTCGAAAGCTTGACGCGCTGCGCTTCACCCCCAGAAAGCGTCGTTGCGGATTGCCCCAGGCGGGCATAGCCGAGACCGACATCCTGGAGCGTTTTCAGCCGTCGGGTGATCTTGGGGAAAGCATCAAAGAATTCTGCCGCGGTGTCTATGGTCATATCCAGCACATCGGCAATGGTCTTATCTTTGAATTTGATCTGCAGTGTTTCCCGGTTATAGCGAGCACCGTGACACACATCGCAGGGCACATACACATCCGGGAGGAACTGCATTTCAATCTGAAGCTGCCCCTGTCCGGAGCAAGCCTCACAGCGACCACCCTTAACATTAAAGCTGAAGCGTCCCTTTTTATACCCGCGCATCTTGCTCTC
>LGHA01000098.1 GCA_001508595.1 Anaerolineaceae bacterium 46_22
ATCTACCAACTACCAACCACCTGCTTTCACCTTTCAGCTTTCAGCTACGATCTACCAGCTACAAGCTACAAAGTTTTATTCGTTCCGGTTCGTTTTCTTATGGAACGAATCCCCAAAGGCCAGCTGGACCGACGCAAGTGGAAAGCCTTCTGTCTGCGATATGTCCTGTAAGGAAAGGGAGCAATCTCAGCGAGGATGTAATTATAATGGCGGGATGAAAACGCATCCCGCCCTACAAAAGACTATCAGCTATCAGCTAAAAGTTATTTGCTTTCAGCTTTCAGCTTTCAGCTACGATCTACCAACTACCAACTACAAGCCACCCGCTATCAGCTATCAGCTATCAACTATGAGCTTTCTTCTCCGTCCCCCCTCTCCAGTCTAATGAATGAGATTGCTTCGTTTCCTCGCAACTTTAAAAGAAAAGGCGCCCCCGGCGCGACTCGAACGCGCAACCTACTGATTCGAAGTCAGGTACTCTGTCCATTGAGCTACGGGGGCGAGCAGTGATGATTATACCGCGAACGTCAACACACGGAGCTCAATGATGAATGCTTTGAAAATTTACCTGACTTCCCCCGATCTTTTTGAGCGAGTTTATGTGTCTTTAAATGGTGGTTTGGGTGCTGCGGACCTTCCCGGTGAATTCTCCTATGATGGCAGGATTTGTTTCAACTTGCTTGAATCGTCATCTTCCCGGGTGGCGATCGACCTTCTTGAAAGTGGCATTCCGAACACGGATTCCGCATATCTTGACCAATCTTATGAAAATTTACACAACTTCTCTTATAGACATTTCAAGACAATCTGGTTCAACCCAACAGGTGAGCTTGCCGCAGATGATTTCCCACGTCATGACGCTGAAATTCGGGATGCCAGCGAATTGATCAACATCAATTCACGCCTTAATAAGCCCAGCCTGGCGCAGTGCCTGGCTTGGCTGGACGAATGGGAGGTGCCCGGTAATGTGCGTGCCCATTCCGAAGTTGTTGCACGGTCGGCATATATCCTGGCGGTGATGATGCGCAATCGGGGCGTTTCGGTGGACCCGGTGCTGACCCATCGCGGGGGGATGCTGCACGACATCGATAAAATCGCAACCCTGAAGATGGACGGTGCCCATGGACGGATGGGCGCGGAATTCTTGGATGCGCGGGGCTATCCACGCCTGGCTGAAATCCTTCGAGAGCATATCATGACACGTGTGATGCGCCCTGAGGCAAGGGATTGGGGATGGGAGGTCAGGCTGGTGTTTTTCTGTGACAAACTGGTTGAAGAGGATCAGATCGTGCCCTTTGATCAACGTCTGGATGCTTTGAAAATTCGATATCCTTATTATGTTGAGAAGATGGAAAGGGCGGAATCTGCCATCTGGAATTTGAGTGATGAGATTTGCGAGATATTGGATATCCCGTCGCATGCGGGATTGATTGAGATGCTGCAGACCTACCCCTAAATCCCCTCCCTGAAGGGAAGGGACTTTTCATGCCTGATGGTATTTCTCGATCCGAAGTGAGGGTCCTGCGCCAAATCCTTGTGGTTTGGTGTCAACCCGCAATAAATAGGGTAACAAATTACTTCTGTCTATTTGGGATGATGCTCCGTGTTTCGTATTTTGGAATTTTTTATATTCGATTATTTTTATGTTGTGTCACCCTCTTTACTGATTTCTTCAAAAATATTTTTGCATTTCGTTGCTTCTGCTACATAAATCAATAAATTATGATATTTAACTTCAATAATATTAATTGTTGCCTTGACAAAACTGAAATTTATGATATCATCCTATTAATATAATTGCAATAGTGTTCAATTTATTTATTTTGAAAGGAAATTGGAGATGACACATAAACTGGAACTTACACAAGGAGCGCCTGTAATTCACCTGAAAGCATACAGTGGTGTACAGGTGTATGGCATTGACCAGCCTGAAGTTCGCTGTGATATTAATTCTTCGCAGCTGGCAACACTGGTGGAGGAGGACGGCCAGGTATATGTGACGGTCAATGCTTCGTGTATGGTGGAAGTGCCATCTGATTCATCTCTTGTCATTGAAAAGGGAATGGGGTCGGTCAAAATAAAGAATATCCACAATCAAATTAGAATTGAAAAGGTACTGGGAAACCTGGTTTTGAATGATATTGACCAGGCTGAGATAGGCAAAGTCGGTGGAAATCTTTCAGTGCGAAAAGCGCTGATCCAGGTTCACGCAGAAAAAGTTGCCGGTAATTTAACTGTAGAAGACGTCGCTTCTTTTAGATGTGAGAAGGTTGGCGGCAACTGCCGGATTAAGAACGTGGCTGAAGCCCTGGTTATTGAAAAAATGGGGGGCAAGTTCCTGGGGCAAGAAATCACAGGACTTGCGGGTATTTCAAAAATTGGCGGTTCGCTGACGGTCAATAATGTTCAATTAAGCGGCGATATCAATGTTGGCGGTAATATCAAGTTTGAAAATGCTTATTTTACAGATCATCAAGATTTGCGAGCGGGGGGCAATATTGATGTTGTTTTAAATGAAGCGCAGTCCGATACAGCGTTTATGTTAAGGTCCGGGGATGAAAAAATCAGGATAAAGGTCAAAGCTGACGATATTGAGCATCGGGGCGGCATCTATGATTACCAAATGGGTGAGGGCAGGATCTCTGTTACAATGGCTGCTGGTGGTCGGGTTTCCTTAACGGACCAGCCAGGTTTGACTGAAGATATCGTGGGCGATTTATCCGATAAATTTGAATTTGAAGAATCCGCTTACAGCGAAATGATCCAGAGCCGAATTGATTCAGCGACAAAGATGGCTGAAGCAAAAATTAAGTCGGCAGAAATTCGTCTTGAACTGATCAGAGAGAAGCTTGAAAAAAATCGAGGTGCAATCCCCGACGATGATTTGGGCGATCTAGACACCATGTTTAAAGACATTGAAGAGCCCATTCGGCATGTTCACCGAAAAGCGGGCAAGAAAGGTGCCTCGGATGAAGAACGCTTGATGATTTTACAGATGCTGCAGGATAAAAAGATTACCGTTGATGAAGCGGAGACCTTGTTTAAAGCTTTAGAGGATTGAGGTTGCGATGGTTAACCAGGCTGAAAGAAAAGTATTGGATATGGTTGAACAGGGGCAAATTTCCGCTGAAGAAGGCTTGCGTTTGATCAATGCGATGGACGGGCAGAGTGAACAGCCTTCAGAATCAACAGATTATGAAGCAAGTTCAGCTGACCGGGAATTGGTTGAAATCAAGGCAGAAGAAGCGGCATCTCGCCCTCAAATCCCACAGGAAGAGCTTGATAGGGTGAAGCACCTCAAACGCTGGTGGGTTCTGCCTTTCGCGATTGGCCTGTTGATCACCACACTCGGCGCGATCTGGATGTACATGGGCTACAGTGCTAAAGGATTTGGGTTTGGCTTTTGGCTGTCGTGGATTCCGTTCTTATTAGGGATTTTTATCACAGCCGTAAGCTACCAATCCAGTCATGGGGTCTGGCTGCATGTGCGCATCAAGCAAAAACCGGGGGAGTCTCCGCAGCGCATTGTGATCAGTTTACCAATCCCACTTGGCCTGACTCGCTGGGTTGTTACCACCTTTGGTGATCGCATCCCGGGTTTGAAGGACCAGCCTGTTTCTGAGTACTCAGAAATTTTAAAGAGTATTTCACCAGAGGATCCATTTTACGTGCATGTTAATGAGGGAAATGGTGAGGAAGTAGAAGTTTTTATTGGCTAATGATCAGAGTTCCGTTTATACAAGCGGCTTTGGTAAAAAAGCCGGTTTTTGTTTTGTCTAATATTAGTTGTTGTAGAAATTATAGATTGCTGCGCTTAGATCGGCAAAGAGGGCGTTGACGGGGTCGAATACTGCCTGAACAGGGTGGTGAACAAAGATCGTCAGAATGTAATTGCCGCCGGGCGTATACACAATTGCTGCATCACCAATGGTGTGAATCAATCCGTCATTCTCATTAGCCCAACCGTGTTTGTGGGCAACGGTTGTCCCAGATGGAACCCCAGCCTGGATGAGTACTGCAATTTGATTGCGTGCCATGGTGTTGATCATCACATCGCATTCTTCCTGGGTGATCTCGTCCGGGAAGGCGGCGATCAATGCGCCCCCGCCCAATTCTGCACATTGGTAGATGTCTTCCATTAACATGCCCAAGTCCGCCGGTGTGGTCTGGTTATAAATGTCCGGGTCCGTGCTGATGTCCTCACGCTGGTTGGCGGGGGTTTCGAAGCGTTGAAGCAGGGGTGCTCCCACATAGAAATGACCTGCCCAAAAAGTATTTTCAAGTCCCAGACGCTGCATATCTTCTGTGACCATTAAGGGCGAAAGATTGTCATCCAAAACAGACATGGCTAATTCATCTGTGCTGCTGTTTTCAGATTGTTCGATCATTTCTTCCAGCAATTCAAGATATACTGGGGGATAAGGGGGGTCCATTTCTCGAAATGCAGAAACCATTACAGGAATTTTTACTGTGCTCCAGGATGAAAAGGCAATATTGGGTGGGAGCTCATTGCCATCAGGCTGGTAGGCAAATAAGATATTTCTCGTCGATGATAAATCCTGCAGATAGAGCTCAACAATGCCGTCAAAGCCGGAGACATCGATGATTTGTTTGAGCATAATTTCGAGATCTGCGATGGATGGTCTTGGCACCGATGCCTGGGTTAATGATAAGTTGATGGTCCTTCGGGTTGGTGAAAGAAGTGCATCGATGATTTGTAAGGTTGCCCGATCATAATCCAGTTGTGTGCCGGGTAAACCTGTTTCAAAGCGTGTGGTTCCTGGTATAGGCTGCGGCGGTGTGGGTGGATTGTCATACCGGGGTGCGATTTCAAGTCGAAGGTATTCCCGGATGCGAGCCTCATCATAGTCTGCGTCAAGTGGGATGTTAATTGTTCTGATGGATTGATTCCACAGAAAACCCCAAAATCCCTCCCAAAAGGGTTCAGTGATGCGTTGATTATCGGCAACAGCCAGCATTCTTTCAACTTTGGGTTCAAAACCTAAAACAGCAGGCCGCACCTGGATGGGCTTGCCATCGTAGCGCAGTTCAATTGGTGAGCGGAATATGGTGTACAGCCGTTCGGATGCCTGGGTGTAATCCAAGCCTCCAATTGGAACGCCAGCAACAAGCATTCCCTGGGGGAAGTTATTGCGGATCCGGCTGTAGCTTACAAGCTGTATTGTCGTCAGAACAAGGGTTATCAGCAGAAATAGGATTGCTGCCCATCTGAAAATTGGGAAGTTTCTTCTTCTAATCATCCCGTCTATTGTACTTAATATTTGTTGATCTGTACAAAGAGGAGCAGAAATACTTTTCATAATAGAAAAGTAAGCTGCTTGACCCAGAAT
>LGHA01000099.1 GCA_001508595.1 Anaerolineaceae bacterium 46_22
GCTCATTGTAATGATCCTGTTTTTCGTCATATCCTATTCACCTCCAATAGGACATTTTAACTTTGCTCAAATAGGACATTACTACTTTGCCCTGACACGTTGTACCCATCTTCTTGAAACCAATATCATTCTCCATCATGAATCACAAGGCGCTGAATAGTTGTTAATATTCTTTACCCCATATTAGACGCGTCATTGATAGAATTTCGGTCCGCTGATGGTCTGTCATTCCAAGACGTGGAGAATTGGCAAGGGAGGTATTACAATTTTCCACGATTAACAGTTTAGTACCTGGTCTTAGTGCTTGAGCATGCCAAACTCGACGACGTACCTTATACATTTTGCATGGCTCAAGCTCCAGCGCATAAATATGTGACACTGAAGACTCTTCACCCCCAATAGGACATTTTAACTTTGCTCAAATAGGACATTACTACTTTGCCCTGACATAATTTGTCTGACAATTGACAAGAGAAATATTTATCGTTAAACTAAATAAACATTTCTCTTTAATTCTCACCACCCGGGTGGAGGGCTATGTCGACCTTATTACTAAAAAATATTGAGGTACTGGTCACCATGGATGACCCGCGTCGCGAGCTTAAAAATTCAGCTATTTTCATTAAAGACGGTTTTATCCAGGCGATCGGTGAAGAAAAGGACCCGCCCGAGAACGCTGATCAGGTTCTGGACTTGAAAGGGCACATCGTTTTTCCCGGTCTGGTCAACACCCATCACCATTTTTACCAGACACTGACACGTGCGGTGCCTAAAGCCCAGGATGCCAACCTGTTCAACTGGCTGGTAACGCTTTATCCCATTTGGGCACGGATGACCCCTGAGGATATCCGCATCTCAACCCAAACAGCGTTAACAGAATTAGCACTTTCAGGCTGTACCACCGCCTCTGACCACCTGTACTTATTCCCCAATGGTTCAAAATTAGATGATGAAATCCATGCCGCCGCCGAAGTTGGCTTGCGGCTGCATGCCTCCCGCGGCTCAATGAGCCTGGGGCAGTCGAAGGGGGGCTTGCCGCCTGACAGCGTCGTTGATACGGAAGAACACATCCTCAAAGACAGCCAGCGCCTGATTGAAACCTACCATGACCCCAATCCTGGTTCAATGGTACAGATTGTCCTGGCGCCCTGTTCACCCTTCAGCGTGACCACAGAGTTGATGCGGCAGTCAGCAGATTTGGCACGGGAATACGGCGTGCATTTGCATACCCACCTTGCAGAAACCCAGGATGAAGAGGATTTTTGCATTGATATGTTTGGCCATCGCCCTGTTGCCTATATGCAAGAGGTCAATTGGATTGGACAGGATGTGTGGTTTGCCCACAGTGTGCATGTTAACCACGACGAGATCCAGCTTTATGCGGATACAGGCTGCGGTGTTGCCCACTGCCCCGGCTCCAATATGCGACTTGGCTCCGGGATTGCCCCCATCCTTGAAATGCTCTCAAAGGGTGTTGATGTGGGGATCGGCGTGGACGGCTCTGCCAGCAATGACAGCTCTCACCTGCTTGGCGAAGCGCGCCTGGCAATGCTCCTATCACGGGTCGGTGCCGGCTTGAGAGGCGCATCACGTTCTAATGAAGACGCACCGCCGTTGATGAGCGCTCGCCAGGCTCTCGAGATGGCAACCCGAGGCGGCGCCCGTGTTTTGGGACGTGAGGACATCGGCTCTTTGGAAGTTGGTAAATGCGCTGATTTGATTGCTATCGACCTCAACCGTGTGGATTACGCTGGTGCCCTGCATGACCCGGTGGCAGCAGCATTGTTCTGTTCCCCTCAAAAGGTAGATTTGAACATTGTTGGCGGCAAGATCATTGTTAAAGATGGGCAAATGACCAATCTGGATGTTAATCAGCTTGTCAAAAAACACAATCAAGCTGCAAAGAGATTATTGAACGGATAATTACCAGAAATGACCGATACGATTTCGACCTATCAGCGCTTGCAAAATGATCTGAGTGACATCATTCATGACGCCCCCAGGGGAACAAAACTTCCCGCTGAGCCTGAACTTGCCAAAAAACTTGGTGTATCTCGGGCAACACTGCGCGAAGCGATGCGTACCTTTGAAAGCCAGGGTCTCCTCAGACGTCGGCAGGGTTTGGGTACCTTTGTCCATGGCCCCTCCCAGGTGATAGAATCCGGTCTCGAAGTTTTGGAAAGTATTGAAACCCAGGCAGAAAAAATTGGTCTGGAAGTCACCATGGGTGATTTGGCAATCTCCCACATCAAAGCAACACCAGAGCAGGCTGAAAAATTAGATGTTGCCCCTGACACCCCTTTACTTCAAATCAACAGGGTCATTCTGACAGACAACGCACCTGTGGCATACTTGATTGACATACTGCCAGAAGGCATTCTTTCTCCGGATATCCTTAAGAATAAATTTACTGGATCCGTGCTTGACCTGCTGATCACAAATGGTGAACCGCCGCTGGCACTTTCTGAAACAGAAATAAGCGCCACCCACGCCCCCAGCAAGGTGGCCAAAGCTCTGGATGTTCAGCGTGGTGATACACTTCTTTTGCTTAATGCCATATTATATGATCAAGAAGGCGCCCCCGTGGACCTTTCGCACAGTTATTTTTTACCAGGCAATTTCCGCCTGCATATCATTCGTAAAATAGGCGGCGTCAATTCATGAATTGGCACGCCATTTTTGTTAACCAACCTATCTATCAAAAGGAGTATCTTAAAAATGCGTAGTTTTCTTGGTCGTGACATACTTTCATTAAAAGATTTCGAACGGAATGAATTCTTCCGGGTTTTCGAAATTGCAGAACAACTTGAGCCTATTGCCAGAAATCGGCAAAATGCTGAATTACTTAAAGGCAAAACCCTGGTGACCGCCTTTTATCAACCCAGCACACGAACCCGCCTGGCACACGAAGCCGGCATGATCCGCTTGGGTGGACAGGTGACCGGTTTTGCTGATGCCAAAATGACCCGCGCCGGTGATTTTTACCAGGAATCGATTAAAGATACCGTCAAAATGCTGGAGTTCTACGGCGACGTTATTGTTATGCGTCACTTCCAGCAAGGCGCCCCACACGAAGCGGCAAAATGGGCCAGCATCCCGGTCATCAACGGTGGTGACGGCTGGGGCGAACATCCCACCCAAATCCTGACAGACCTCTACACTGTATATCGTGAAAAGGGTCGCATTGATGGTTTACGCTGGCTGGCAGTTGGCGACATGCGTATGCGCACCATGCACTCCCTTGCTTTCGGTCTGACCCAGTTCGACTGCCCGATCACCTTCGTATCGCCTCCAGGGATGTCCCTGACCGATGACTTCAAAAAAGAACTCGATCAATACAGCCTGGACTACAAGGTTGCTGATCACGTTGAACAAGCCATTGCCGACGCTGATGTGATCCTCGTTGAACCCGTGGTACAACCTGATTACACCAAATCCCGTGACGAGCGCGATGGGGATGTGGGTATGACCCCCGCCAACTACAAGATCACCCGTGATCTTCTCGCCAATAAAGCCAAATCAGATGCCATCCTGCTGCATTCCCTGCCCCGTATGGATGAGATCCCTCCAGATGTTGACATCACCAAATGGTCCCGCTACTGGCAGGAAGCCTTCAACGGCGTTGTCATGCGAATGGCACTCTTAGCCCTGGTCTTGGGCGCGACAGAGTAATTTGAAATTAACATTTTTAGCTGCTGCCTAAATGAGGTAGGGGCTCGGCACAAAGTGTCGAGGAACGAAGACAGTGCCGAGCCTCTACAGCAAATAAAATGGGCAGCGACCATAAAAAAGAAAAGGAGATATCTATGATTACCGATTTACGAGGACGTAACCTGATCAGTGACCTGGACTTCAGCAAAGAAGAAGTCGAAACAGTCCTGGATGTCGCATTTGACCTGAAAATGAAACGAGCATTGAGTCAACCCCATGCTTATCTCAGAGACAAAACCCTGGGCATGCTGTTCTTCTTCTCAAGCACCCGCACCCGCACCAGTTTCGAGGCGGGGATGGCGCAGTTGGGCGGACATGCTGCTTTTGTTGAATCAAAAACCACCCAGATCTCCCATGGGGACACCGAAAAAGAGATCGGTGAGATCCTTGGGCGTTATTTTGACGGCATCGCCATCCGTCATGTTGATTGGGGGATCGGCAACCGCTATCTTAACCTGGTCGCCAGTGCTTCTCGTTCACCTATACTGAACATGCAGTGTGATTATTATCACCCCCACCAATGCCTGGCGGACCTGATGACCATCTGGGAAAAGAAAGGTCGAAACCTGCGCGGCAAGAAGATCGTTGTGTCCTGGGCGTATGCAGCATCTTATGCCAAACCCATTTCTGTTCCCCAATCTCTTATCCTCCAGATGCCGCGTTTTGGGCTGGATGTCACCCTGGCGCACCCGCCTGAGTTCGAACTGATGCCAGAGATCATGGACCAGGCTCGAGAGCAGGCTCGCAAGTATAAGACCGGTTTCGAGGTTGTGGACAGCATGGAAGAAGGCTTCAAAGATGCGGATATCGTTTATGCCAAATCCTGGGGTCCCCTGGTCACCACAGAGGGTGCGGATGAGATAACGAAAGTCACCCAGAAATACGAAAGCTGGATCACCGATGAGCGTAAGATGGCTCTGGCGAAAGATGACGCGATCTATATGCATCCCCTCCCGGCCGACCGCAATATTGAGGTGACCGACGGTGTTATCGACGGGCCGCATTCTGTCGTCTTTGACGAAGCAGAAAATCGCCTGCACGCACAGAAAGCCGTCATGGCATTGACCATGGCTTAAACTCATTTTATTTATAAGGAGAATTTACAAGTATGGAGAAAAAAGGAATTGCCGTTGTCGCTGTTGGCGGCAACGCATTAATCAAAGATAAAGCACACCAAACCGTTCAGGACCAGTATGAATGCGCCAAGGACACGATGAAACACATCGTGGACATGATCGAAAAGGGTTGGGACGTGGCGATTTCCCACGGCAA
>LGHA01000100.1 GCA_001508595.1 Anaerolineaceae bacterium 46_22
AACAGTGCCAATATGCGCAGCAATTTCATCCTGGGTCCATCCACCTGCAGATTGGGGACGTTCTGCCAAATCGATCAGGAACTGCGCCAGGCGTGAACGCACGGTATATAAGGATAAATTGGCAGCCAGACTGGTTGTTTTTGCCATCCGCTTTGCCAAATTCTTTAATAGTGCGGTAGAGAAATCAGGATAATGCGAGAGAAATTCATCAAAATCATTGGCAAGAAGGACAAGCACGGTTGAATCTGTCAGGCTCTCAACAGAGGCATGATTGATTCTGTCCTCCTTGAGCAGCGAGATCACATTCACGGGTTCCCCGGCACCCAGCCTGGCGAGAATTTGGATGCGTCCATCGCGATTCATCCGGCTCACCCTTAACTGACCTGACAGGACAAAATAGCAAGCTTCAGCTGCCAAACCTTCGATGACCAGATTGTAACCGGCGGTAATTTCGCGTTGAAAAGCGCGTCTCGCTAAGGCATTTAGCGTTTCAGGTTTAAGTGAAGAAAAGAATTCGAAATCCTTCAGGCTTTGGCTGTCCAAAATTGTCCTTTTGCGATAATTTATAGATGAAAATTAGACTGATCTTATTTTACCTGTCTTAATTCAGTTTATAATGTTTATATATGTCTGGTTCTGCGAAAGGAGCGTGGTCAGTGAAACAAAACCTGTATTTAGAGGAAGTTGAAAATTTATTGAGGCAAATGACTTTACCAGAGAAAGTGGCTTTGTTATCCGGAAAAAACAACTGGGCGACAATGCCCATTGAGCGGTTAAATCTTTCATCGATCGTTGTGACGGACGGCCCCCATGGCGTTCGAACGGGTGGGCAGGGTTCAGGCAGGTTGGTCAGCAAAGCGACTGCTTATCCAACTGGCATTTCAATGGCATCCACCTGGAACAGGGAATTGATCAGGCGGGTGGGTATTGGTCTTGGCGAAGAGACTCGCCATCTCGAATGCCAAATCTTGCTGGGTCCCTGTGTGAACATCGTTCGATCGCCCTTAGGCGGGCGCAATTTTGAAACCTATTCAGAGGATCCATATCTTGCTGGTCAGATTGGGATTGCATATGTAAAGGGCTTGCAGAGCCAGGGTGTTGGCGCTTCGGTCAAACACTTTGCCGCCAACAACCAGGAATATGAGAGGTTCCGTGGGAATTCAGTGGTGGATGAACGTACTTTAAGAGAAATCTATCTGCCAGCATTTGAAAGTATTGTCAAAGAAGGGCATCCCTGGACGGTCATGTGTTCTTATAACAGGGTGAATGGTGATTATGCCAGTGAAAATGAAATTTTATTGCGAAAGATCCTCAAGGAGGAATGGGGTTTTGAAGGCGCAGTTGTTTCAGATTGGAACGCTGTCCATGACATATTCAGGCCAATTAAGGCGGGATTAGACCTGGAAATGCCCGGGCCGGCGCGTTATTTTGGCGAAAACCTGGTGGCAGCCGTCAATAACTGGCAGTTGGATGAAAAAATTGTGGATGATGCAGCCCGGCGGATTATAAGGTTGTTATTCTGGACAGGTGTGATAGGTGAGGCTGATTATCCTGAAGGCAGTGGTGATACACAGGAGCACCGGGCTTTAGCACGAGAAGTCGCTGCAGAGTCAATGGTTTTATTGAAAAATGAAAACCAAATCTTACCGCTTGACCGGAAATCCATCAAGAAGCTGGCGGTGATCGGTTTGAACGCAGACCAGGAGGTCAGCGGCGGCGGCAGTTCTCGGGTTGATCCTCCCTACTGGGTGACGCCCTTGCAGGGATTGCGGGATAAACTTGGGGAGGAAATGACCGTTGAATTTGAACCGGGCTATGATAACCGTGTTTCTCCAACAATTGTTCCGGACGAATGCCTGACACATCTCGACGGGAAAACCCCTGGCCTGGAAACGGCTTTGTATAACAATATGGATCTTTCGGGTGAACCGACATTGGTGCGCATTGATTCAAGAATTCAACACTGGTGGAGCGGGGGCGGCCCTGAGCAAGGCGTCATTGAACCTGAAGCATTCAGCATTCGATGGCGAGGCAAATTCACCTCCCCTGTATCTGGTGACACCCGCTTCTTCCTTAGCAATACCGGCACCTCAAGGCTTTGGATTGACGGTGAACTGTTATTGGAAAATGCTGTTAGCCCGGCAGCATCATCGAATTTGAATTGGGACGAGATTGAGAAAGGCGTCAATTTCAACCTGGAAAAAGATCGTCAGTATGATTTGCAAATCGAGTACGAGAGCGGCAAAAATAATCTGCTTGCCTTTTTCAATTTTGCTTATCTACCGTCGCTCAATGTGGAAGGTGACCTGCTTACTCGGGCGGTGGACCTTGCCAGGCAAAGTGATGCAGCCGTGGTTGTGGTGGGATTCGCCGATATGTACGAGAGTGAGGGACATGATCGTCCCAACATGGATCTGCCGGGTGGTCAGAATGCGCTGGTTAAAGCCGTCGCTGAGGTCAACAAGAACACCGTTGTTGTGGTCAATGTTGGCGCGCCTGTGGCGATGCCCTGGGTGGACTTTGTGGATGGCATCCTTCTTTCCTACTATCCTGGTCAGGAGGGTGGGCATGCACTTGCGGATATTTTGTTTGGGGATGTTAATCCTTCAGGGAAGCTGACCGTCAGCTATCCCAAACGCCTGGAAGACAACCCTGCCTTCTTGCACTACCCGGGATGGAAAGATGTTCAATATGGCGAAGGCTTGTTTGTTGGTTACCGATATTATGACACAAAGGATGTCCCACCAGCGTTCCCCTTTGGGCATGGATTGAGCTACACAGATTTCTTGTACAGTGAAATAGCATTCCCAGGTGAGGTGTTCACGGGCGAGGATTTCAAGGTTTCGGTTATGATCGAGAACACTGGTAATGTGCCTGGCAAGGAAGTGGTTCAGCTCTATGTCAGGGATGTTCAATCGAAGCTGATTCGACCTTACAAGGAACTGAAAGGGTTTGAGAAGGTGCTGCTTGACCCGGGTGAGACAACGATTGTGGAATTCACCCTGACGCCTCGAGACCTTTCCTATTATGACCCCTATCAAAAAGCCTGGGTGGCAGAAGCCGGTGAATTTGAGGTGCTTATCGGTGCAAGTTCCCGAGATATTCGTTTACAAGGGCGTTTTGAATTGAAAGAGGCGGTTAACTGAACAAATCAAGCATTAAAAATTAAACTCGCGTGGATGTTTTGTTGATCCACGCGAGTTTTGATTTTAATAAAGTAATTACGTATTGGTAATTTTTTTTTGGAGATTTATTACGACTTAAGAAATTTTTCGAAAGTTAGGCCCCCAGGGGCGCTCGTTAACGGATTCATAAGGTAATATCTTAAAGTTAAGTCTTCCCTGCGCTTCGGACAAGACCTGGTCAAAGGCTGATTCCAATGGGCTGTTTGTGCCCCTGATGTTCTCGACCACATCCGCGCCCCATTGGATGTAATCCCGCCTTCTTTCCAGCGACCAATCTTCTGGTGGGTCTTTGAGGATATCGCGGCAGTTGATCAATTTGTCAGCCAGCTTGACGATCTTTGCCTTATAAGAAAGGTAAGGGGCATGGATGATTTGGTTTCGTTTGCGGGTCATTTTGTCCTCTGATTTGTCATCAGTGACTTCCAGCACAATTGATAAGACCTTTTCGCCAAAGCGGTCTGCAATTTCCTGTTCTGTTGTTCTTGTGTCTTCAAGCGTATCATGCAGGATGGCTGCGGATAATATGCATGTGTCATCAATATCGCCTATCTCATAAATCGCACGTGCCACAAGCAGTGGGTGGGTGATGTAGGGTGAGTGGTGTTTGTTTTTTCGCACCTGTCCCTGGTGTTTTTCAGCGGCAAAAACCGCAGCATCAAGAATGGTCAGGAAATCCAGTTCTTCATCCATGGTTTTTCAGTACCTTTCAAAAATACCTTTTATAAAAAAACAGATGCAGCTTTTTGCTGCACCTGTTGTGATTTCGCTTTTGTTTTAATCTCGCAAGCGGATCTCAATGATCGCGCCGCCTGCGACCTTGCGCATTTCAATCCAGCGGCCGTGGTTCTTGATCATCTGGGATAATTGCCGGTGGCCGTAACTGCGGGGGTCGAAGCCCGGGTCGATCCGGCGTAAGGCTGTGCCCACCTCGGAAAGCCGGGTCCAACCGTCATCATCCGGGCCGACCATGTCCATCGCCTGGCTGACCAGTTCGACAAGTTCCTTCTCCTGGGGGCTCATGTGATTTGTCTTCCGGGGTTTGCTGCTCGCGCTGCTGCCCCTTCGGCTTTTGAGGTTTTCGGTGTAGATAAAAACATTGCAGGCACTGACGAAGGCGCGCGGTGTTTTCTTTTCACCAATGCCCACCACCAGCATACCGCTTTCACGGATGCGGGTTGCCAGGCGTGTGTAATCGCTGTCGCTGGAAACCAGGCAAAAGCCGTCCACCTGGTGGGAATGCATGATGTCCATCGCGTCAATGATCATGGCGCTGTCGGTGGCATTTTTCCCGACGGTATATCGGAATTGCTGAATGGGCTGGAAGGCGTGAATATTGAGCGTATCCTTCCAGGAGTTCATGTTGGGTGTGGTCCAATCGCCGTAAACCCGGCGAATGGTTGCGCTGCCGTATTTACCGGCTTCTACCAGGATCTGCTCGATCAGTGAAGCCTGGGCGTTGTCACCATCGATCAGGATGGCAATGCGTCGTTCAATATCTTCAAAACTTTCTTGCTGCATTTGTGTCGTTCTTGCCATTTGTAAATTAATCCTAATTCCATTCCTTACTTTTCATTATTTGTTTGATTGTACCGTGATTTGGGCAGGATTATAAGTGGGGATAAATAATTGTCAGGGCAAAGTAGTAATGTCCTATTTGAGCAAAGTTAAAATGTCCTATTGGAGGTGAATAGGATATGACGAAAAACAGGATCATTACAATGAGCA
>LGHA01000101.1 GCA_001508595.1 Anaerolineaceae bacterium 46_22
ACTTATTCGGGGGAAACCTGGCATATCGATTCTCGCCAGTCAAACCGAAGCACCAATTATTCCGATCGCTTATTGGGGACATGAAAATTTTCTTCGGAATATCAAACGCCTAAAACGAACCCCGATGAATATCAAGGTTGGTAAACCGTTCCGGCTAGATTTCAGCGGTAAAACAAAGAGCAAAGAATTGATGCAGGAGGCGGCAGATGCCGTCATGCTTGAAATTAAAAAATTACTACCCGAAAAGTATCATGGGGTTTATTCTGAAATCAGCGTCGATGATGAAGGTTTGATCCGGTACTTAGATTAGTCCTCTTGGGAGCATGTTCCGCAGCCGTTTAGGCAGCAATTTTCCCAAGCCTAAATTTCTTTCATCCTGATCGTTAACCAATAAATACTGACCTTTTGGCGCCTGTTCATTTTGTGGGTGTCGAATATCGCGACCTGAAATCCACATCCCAACATGGGAATCTTCGATGACGATTATCCCTCGAGTGAATTCTCTTCCAAAGCGGCTGGCAAAGGCATGGGATGGGACCAGGGAATTCTGGTGCCATTGACCCAGGGGCATGCCGATGTATTCATAGGGCAGGGTGCTAAAGTGATCTATATATATTTGGGGGATCAAAAATAACTGGTCAAACCGCTTGAATAAATCTACAGCATGTGCTTCCAAAACATTCTCCAGGTTAAAGCCGTAATTCTGCTTTATTTGATCCATAATTTGAATTTTAACATCCTTCCTGAGAGGTTCAAGGTGTGTTGCTGAGAAGTCACGATTGGGCGGCATTTCCCTGCCAGTTTCCATTTCTCCATGTTTCGTTAATAATGCGCAGAAAAAGCCGGACATATTTGTCAGGTGCGGCCAGAGTCGCATGGATTTGATAAGCTGTGGGTGATAGGTTTCCCCTTCAAAGGCTGTCAAACCGGGTGCTTTGAATTGAAACTGCTTTGATACATCCTCGATTTCGAAAGTATCTGGATATTTATCGAGGAGGGCGCTAATAACAGCTTCGTCCTCTTCCGGAGCAAGGGAGCAGGTCGCGTAAACAAGCTGACCGCCAGTTTTGAGCGCTTGTAAACCGCTGGACAACAACTGGATTTGCCGCTCTTTCAGGCGCAGACGTTCATCGGTGCTTGTCTCTCGAAGCGGATGGTTGGGGGTCGGACGTAAATTTTCCATACTGCAAGGGGCATCCAGAAGGACGATGTCAAAGGTTTCCGGGAACCAACCCCCAAAGGGTTCTCCCGGGTAGTTGGTGATCACCTGGTTGATTCCTCCCCATGTCTCAAGCACTGCACGTAAAGCCGGGATTCGTCCCTGGCTGCCGTCATTGGCAATGATCAAGCCCTTATCCCCTGATCGGTCAATTAAATGAGTGGTTTTTCCACCTGGAGAGGCTGCCAGATCAAGAATTAATGGCTCGGACTGATTGATTTCAAACAAACTTACTGGAACCATGGATGCAGCATCTTGCAGGTAATACATTCCCATGCGGTGTTCAATCGTCCCCCCAGGCGAGGTTTCGGCATCAATAATTTTCCACGCATTTTTGCAGAAGTGAATTGGTTCAAGCTGCCATCCATAACGCTGGCTTAAATCATGAATTGTCTCATGCGGTGTTGTTTTGAGAGCGTTTAAGCGGATACTCGTGGAAAGCGGCTGTTCTTGAGTGTCAAGGATTGCCTGGATTTCAGCCTGTGAAAGAATATTTGAAAACCGTTGCAAACTCTGGTTGAGCTTATTTGATGGTTCAAGAGTCATGATCTCAGGCCTGGACTTTCCTGATCAAAAATACAATTTCATTTTCTATTGAAATTTCTTCAACCACATGTTTCTCTGGCAGGTTATCGTGGACCAGGTCTCGGTGTTGATTTAATAGGCTGTGGGTGCCTGAAAGGTTTTGAGTCGGTAGGGAAATCGCCAGTGTTTCAACCTTCAGATCAGCCCACAATCGTCGATTGCAGCCGGGCTGACGTTTCTCCATGCGGTGAGCTTCTTTAAAAATCAAACCAAGATCAGCCTTTATTCCTGGTGGGTTGACTAAAATATCCCGGTTTTCAGCAAGGGGTTCCAATCCGATAATTGTAAAATAGAAATTGATGAAATCAATACGCGGCTGGATGATATCGTAAGCATGGTATTGAACAGAAAGGGGCAATCCCATCCATGGGAAAGCCAGGGGATGCAGACCGCATGCCAAATCCAGTACGATGTTTGGGATGCCAGTGCGTTGGAAAAGTCGATTGTAAAAATCTTCCATATACGGCAGACGCTCCTGGGTAGAAGCATGTTCTGCCAGCACCGCTTCACAAAAAGATTTTATCTCGGGCGACTCAGGAGAGGGGTTATTGATTTGTTCGAGCTTTGCCGTCAGGATTTCGTAATCCGGTTCCCCAAGGTAGGGGGCAACGATGTTATGCAGTTTACGTTTCACGGATTTAAGCAGTTTTTTTGATGATTGATAACGCGGTGCTTCCTGGAGAATCAGATCACGGATGGTGTCAGGGTTGAGACCTGAATCCCGGTATTTTTTTGTGTCAAGGATGCGCTGGATAAGCGATTCTAAATCGATATCACTTGTGTTCATTTGGTCACCAGGAAAGCCATCTCGGTTTGAAAAGTAAATTTCTTTATCTGCCAGGCTTTGCCAGAGATCATTTCGTAAAAATGATCCTGGTAATAGTCTGGCATGCCTTTATTTCGCCCGCCAAGGCTTTGTACAGGGAAAGACACCAGGATATGCTCTGCCTGAACCTTTTCTAACAGCATTAAGCTGATTTCTTTATCGATCTGTTCAAGGCATGGGATTGATTTGAGCAAGAATGCAACTTGTGCATGTTTTGTGGGGACTTCACCAACCAGGTCGCAGGCATCAGTCGTACCATCTATACCAAGATGGTCAAAGAAAGATTGAACCAGGCTCAGCATATCCAGGTATATATCGCAGGCGTGGTAGGAGAAATCAAGTTGCAAAGGCATCCAGGGAATTGCCAGCGGGTTCAAGCCGCAGGCTAAATCCAGGATGCTTTTGACGGGGGAAATCGGTGCGAGACAGGTCTTGAAAAAATTCTCAAGAATGGGCAGTCGCTCAGCTGTGGAGGCATGCAAGCCCATCATCCTGGCACAAAACTGGCGAAGCTGAACAGAATTGAGGCTTTTGTCGGTTTCCTTGAGCTCATTCAGCCATTGAGAATAATCGATCTTTTGTTTGAAGTAAGCGCCGCCGATTTGGTGTAATTTATTCCGAACGTCTTTGACGGCTGATTTCCCGCTCAATCCCCTGGCAAGCGCAGATTTGGAAAGCCTTCTGACCAGGTTGGGCGTGATTGCTTCGTATTTTTTGTTTGCCTGGACTTTTTTTACCAGGTTTTCAATGTCAGGTTGATCAGTCATTATTACGAAGCCGTTCTGTCAATTGGGTCATGAACCGCAAGTTATGCAGGGTTGCAAGGCGCTGATAGAGCCAATCCCCTGTTTTGAAGAGGTGATGAAGGTAACCCAGGCTGTAATGAGAGCACACGGGGCAATCGCAATATTCTGAAATTGGACGGCTGTCTTTGATGTGTTTTTTATCCTGCATATAGACATATTCCAGCCAGTTATTCCCGGAGAGGGCTGTTCCAGGGGGTACCGTGTAACGCATCAGACGACCATGGCGCGCATCCCTTGTGGGAAGGGCACAGTCGAAGATCTCATACCCCAACTCATAAGTGCGTTTTAGATTGAGGGGGTGACCGATTCCGAGGGCATGCATTGGGAATTCCTCGGGCACCAAATTTCGTGTTAGGGAGACCATGTCCTCCAGGAGGTTGCCCTTTGAGTCCAGCGGCCAACCGCCGTAACCGAAGCCGTCAAAGCCAATCTCCAAAAGGCCTTCAGCGCACTTTTTTCGCAAATCAGGGTAGCCGCCACCCTGGATGACGCCAAAGATGAGCGGGCGTTTGTCATTATCGACTTGCCGCTGGTCCATTTGATGCAAGTATTCTTTTTTACAGCGGGCTGCCCAATCCAAAGTGCGCGCCACAGAAAGTTCCTGTTCCTCCCGGGATGCGTCGACATGGGTGCAATCATCCAAGCAGATGACCACATCACTATCATAGCTCACCTGGAGCTGCACACTTTTCTCCGGGGAAAGGGTAAATTTGCGGTTTTTACCTTCGGGGCGAAAGATGATGCCGCGGTCGCTGAGTGTGCCAAATTGATCGGATTGATGGATCAGGGAGTAGGCTTGAAAACCGCCCGAATCGGTCACAATTACGCCAGACCAGTTTGCAAATCGGTGCAGTCCATTGAAAGCCTGGATGGTGCTAGAACCTGGTTTTTGCATCAAGTGGAAGGTGTTCATTACAAGGGCTTGAATGTTTACACTTTCAAGGTCTTGAGAGTCGACAGCACGGACGTAACCGGATGTGGCGTCCGGCAGGAAGGCTGGCAGTTTCAGTGTTTTATCCCTGATGTTCAAAAATTCGTGTTTTATCATTTTAGTGTTGCCATCTGCTTTTATTCAGGTTGAGAATCAGGATAAATTCCCGTTTTTGTCCGGAAACTTTTGGCAAAATTTCTGAAACGGGACCGCGCAAGATGGCTTCTTTTTTTAGTGTCATATCACATGCCAGCAGGATGTCCTGATTTTTTCCAAAGATTGCTGCCACTTCTTCCAGGAGTTTGGTCAATCGATAGGGCGTATCCATCAGGACGACAGGTACTGATTCATTACGGTATTTTGCCAGGAAACCCTCACGCTGTTCACTTTTTCGGGGAGGAAAACCGGCAAATATGAAG
>LGHA01000102.1 GCA_001508595.1 Anaerolineaceae bacterium 46_22
CAGGACGTTGTATAATTTATTAAAATAAATTGGAGGTTTTATGGAAATTACCTGGCATGGACTTTCTTGTTTTCGAATAAATGATCGCGGCATGGCTGCTGTTGTGACAGACCCTTATGATCCTGAAGTGGTTGGGACTGATCCTGGAAAATTACGAGCAGAAGTTATCACAGTCAGCTGTGATAAACCAGCACACAATTATGTAAAGGCGATACGTGGTAAAGCTTTTGAAATCACAGGTCCTGGTGAATATGAGATCGGTGGAGTTTTTATTACCGGTGTTTTAATTAATGGCAGCAAGAAGAAGGCATCCGATGATGAAACGCGCAACACAGTCTATGTGATTGATTACAATGGATTGACCGTTGCGCATTTAGGGGAGTTAAACAATGTCCCCAGCCAGACCGAAGTTGAAGGTTTGGGAGAGGTCAACATTGCCCTGGTACCCGTTGGGGGCGGAACCAGCCTGAATGCTGCAAAAGCCGCTGAAGTGATCAGCTTGCTTGAGCCAAGCATTGTCATCCCAATGCATTATGGGATGAGCAAATCTTTGATGAAATTGGATCCCCTTTCAAAATTCTTGAAAGAGATGGGGCTGACAAGCATTGAAACAGAAGAATCGCTCAAATTGTCCAGCGTTAATGTGCTGCCAGAAGAAACCCAGGTTGTTGTTTTAGATTTGACCATATAATTAATTAACACCTTGTGGTGGAAGGAAAGCGTATGAATGTGAAAGTGATCATGTCCTGGGATATCGTTCAGGGCCGCGAACAAGAATATTTTGAGTTCGTTGTTCGCAGTTTTATGCCCGGCGTCCAAAAATTGGGGATGGCATTGAGTGATGCCTGGGTGACCATTTATGGCGAACATCCTCAAATACTGGTTGGCGCTGTCGTGCCAGGTTTGGAAAAAGCTCAGGAAATTATCACATCTGATGAATGGTTTCGTCTGAACGATAAACTGCTGGATTATGTTGAAAATTACGAATTGAAATTGACACCCCTTCAGGGAGGGTTTCAGTTTTGATGTCTTTTGTAAAATTATTATTGGATTGGTATGCTAAGAACGCCAGGGAGCTCCCCTGGCGTTCTCGACAATCCGCATATCGAACCTGGGTATCGGAAATCATGCTGCAGCAAACACAGGTGGAAACCGTCATTCCCTATTTTGAAGCATGGATGGTGCGATTTCCGGATATAAAAAGCCTGGCTGTAGCAGATGAGCAGGAAGTGCTTGCGCTTTGGGAAGGGCTGGGTTATTACAGTCGAGCCAGAAATATGCACCGAGCAGCCAGGATCCTTGTGACGGAATTGGATGGAGAATTGCCGCAGACCCCTGAGGCGCTTCAGCGTTTGCCCGGTATTGGACCCTATACCGCGGCTGCGATTGCTTCTATTGCCTTTGGGGCAGATGTGCCAGCTGTTGACGGGAATATCCATCGTGTTCTTTCACGGCTGTTTAATATCACAATTCCAGCTCGCAGCACCGAGGGTGAGAAGATCATTTGGAAGCTGGCACAAGAAAACCTGCCGGTAGGCAAAGGCGGCACCTATAACCAGGCTTTGATGGACCTTGGCGCAAGCATCTGCACACCTGCCAATCCCAGCTGTGATTCTTGCCCGGTTTCCAGGGATTGTTTAGCCTTTGAACAGGGCGTGCAGGAGGAGCGGCCGGTAAAGCTGCCCCGCAAGAAAGGGCCGCATTACCTTGTTACAGCAGCCGTCATTCAGAGGGATGGTCGCGTCTTATTAGCCCAGCGGCATAACAACAGCCTTTTGGGCGGTTTGTGGGAGTTCCCGGGAGGCACCCTGGAAGAGGGGGATGCTAACCTTGAAGCTTGCCTGAAGCGTGAGATCCAGGAAGAATTGGGTGTCGATATCAGGGTGGGCACCCCATTTGGTGATTACAAGCATGCATATACCCATTTTAAAATTACGCTGTATGCTTTTTTATGTGAATTATTATCAAAAGAAGAACCACAACCATTGGCAAGCCAGGCTTTGGAATGGGTGTATGTTGAGGATTTAGAGGATTATCCCATGGGCAAGGTAGACCGCCTGATTGCCAACCGCCTTGCAAAGGAGCTTACAGATGGAGAGCTACCAGGCTGAACGGGAGCGAATGGTAAAATATCAGATCGAAGCCAGGGGGATAAAAGATAAGCGGGTGATTAAGGCGATGCAATCTGTCCCCCGTCATTTATTTTTACCAAAAGAATCCTGGTCCTATGCTTATGGTGACAGTCCTGTGCGGATTGGGCGCGGGCAGACCATTTCGCAGCCCTATATTGTTGCCTTGATGACGGAATTGCTGGAAGTGCAGGAAGCGCACCGGGTTTTGGATGTGGGTACAGGTTCCGGGTACCAGGCGGCGATTTTGGGGGAACTTGCAGCAGAAGTTCATACCATTGAGCGGCATCCTGAACTGGCTGAAACAGCACGACAGCATCTCATAGATCTGGGTTATCAGAATATCCATGTCCATGTGGGGGACGGTACCCTGGGTTATCCGCCTGCAGCGTTTTATGATCGCATCATTGCTGCTGCTTCTGCACCAAGAGTGCCCGACCCATTATTGCAGCAGCTGGCGGAAGGCGGCCGTCTTGTCCTGCCGGTTGGGAGCCGATTTTCACAGCACTTGGAAGTATGGACCAGGCAGGGGGAGAAGTTCAAGAAGTCAAACAGTATTCCTGTTGTCTTTGTGCCTTTGATTGGGGAAGCAGGCTGGGATGGTGACGATCCAGATTGAGCTTGAACCTGAATCAGGATATTTGGTAACAAGGTAAAGATTCTTTATTGTTTTTCAGGCTTAAGCGCTGTTGGGTGAATCAGTATCAAAACAGCAATAAAGGTTAATCCAAACCCGCTTACGATCCCCACGGGGGTTGGTCCCAGCAAAGAATCAGGATTCCCTTTTACAAAAATTGATCCCAATGCGGCAATACCATTGATCGCGCCGTGGGCGATCACAGCAGGCCACAGGCTGTGCGCTTTGATGCTCAGCCAGCCAAAAATCACGCTCAAACCTAATGTGAACCAGACCATTGCAAGCGGTCCAAGAAAGGGCGCACCAAAGTAATCGCTGCCGTAGTTGTATCCCATGAAGATGATTGGCCAATGCCATACACCCCAGATCAGCCCGGTCAGCAAGACAGCTTTACGTCCGCCCAAGGGCATTAATTTTGGCTGCAAATAGGCTCGCCAACCAAATTCTTCTCCAAAAGTTGAAATTGCGTTCAATATTGGTGAGATGAACAGGGCTTGCAAGGCTTGCATCACCGCAACGATCCACGGGTTGATGCTGCTGTTTTGGCCGCTGGCGGCAAGCATGGATTGAAAGGTGCTTAAATTTTTGTCGTAGAATTGCGGAAAAAGCAGAAAGAAAAGGATGGCGCCTGTAATTGTGAGCAACCCGGGTAAAAACCAGGCTGCAAGAAAATATAAACCGCGTTTTTGATCAAAATTTGGCTGAAGGAACAAATCCTTTTTACCCTCTTTTGTGATGATCCGTGTGAGCAGGTTGGCAATTGCAGGACCAAACATATACACAGATGCAAGAAGAATAATGGCGAGGGTGACTTGTCCGCCCGAAAAGGTGTAAGAGGGACTGTTTTGAAGCCCGCCCGTCAGGTATATCACCAAAGCGACTGCCCATGATATCCCAAAAGCAAATGCGAGGAAGGTATAGATGCGTTTTTTGTTGGTACCTGTGATCATAAAATTAATGCCTCAAGATAACGATTGTTTATAATTATAAACCTTCAGATGCTCCTTGAAAAATTTTCTGTATCCAGTTTTAATTTAAATTTTTTTTCTTGATTGAAAAGTAAATTAATGGTAAATTAGATTATTGCCATTATTCGGGGAATTAAATCCAAAATATTTTTATTATAGGAGGAGCCGGTGAAAAAATCTATAAGATTTTGTGCACTATTTTTATTATTGGGAAGTCTTTTAGTATCTTGTGGATTGCCTTCCTCAGGTGGAAACGACGATTTAGAAGGCACCAGGGTGGCGATCGCTGTTCAGCAAACCAGTTTGGCAATGCAGCAAGCTCAGCTGGCGCAGTCTGAACCGGTGCAGGCGGAACCTCAGGTTGAGGCTCTCCCAACTTACACCCCATACCCAACCTATACAGCGCAGCCGACTGAAGCGCAGGTTGTGATTGAACCGACTGCGACATCAGAACCCGTGTTAGAAGAAGAACCAGCACCATCAGCCTCTTTTGAGGATTGGATGGAGGATGTCAAAATTTTATTGTATGATGATATGTACGGTTTGGGAGAAGCATTGGTTATTGAAAATGCGCTCGACGGTCTTGGCCTGGGTGACAACACCACAAACGTACGTGATGCCATGGGTGATTTCCTTTCCAACATGAATTCTTCCACCAATTGGGACCTGATCATCGTCGGTGCTGAAAACCGGGACAATATTTCAGGTGAATATTTTGATGTCATTTCCTCTGAGATGGATCGCGGCAGTTCATTCATTATTGAAGTTTGGTACATCGATGATATCAGTACCGGACGCATCCAACCGGTATTCCAGCGTTGCGGGATCACTTTTCATAGGGATTGGCAGCGGGCGTGGAACAGCAACTTGAATGATTACCTGGTTTATTTGCTGGAGCCTGACAATCCTTTGTTTTCAGAACCCAACGCGATCAGCATGTTGATCCCTTATGATGTTCTTTGGACGGGCGATGTTGGTGACATGGTAAAACTCAACACAGGTTCTGACGCAGTCCT
>LGHA01000103.1 GCA_001508595.1 Anaerolineaceae bacterium 46_22
AGATAAAACCTTGTCGTTTTGATCTTTATTTTAATTGTTTTATAAACACTCATGTAATATTAGATGAGGGTTTCTCAAGTTGTTTCTGAACATTGAGACTCCCCTACCCGGCGTCCCCTTTGTTTGACATTACCCCCCCCTCGCAGTATAATCACACTTCGTGAAATTTGTAATTTAATGGGAGAAGAGCGCTATGGAAAAAGAAAAAGAATTTAAAGCAAAGGAGCGCTATACGGGGACGGTGCTTAAAACGACTTTGCAGGGAGCTTTAGTCGATATTGGTAGTCAAAAACCTGCATTTATCCACATTTCGCAAGCTGTAAAAAACGATGATCCAAAGAAACAAATCAACAGCATTGATGAGGTTTTAGAGGTGGGTCAGAAATTGGATTTTTGGGTCAAACGAGTCCGCAAGGATCGTATTGAATTAACCATGAAAGAGCCGCTTGCCCTTGAATGGCGAGAGATTAAACCAGACATGACCGTCAAAGGTAAAGTTGTCCGATTAGAGACATTCGGTGCCTTTGTGGAGATTGGGGCAGAACGCCCAGGCTTGATTCACATCAGCGAGTTGTCACACAGTTATGTGCGCACCCCCGGTGAAGTGGTCCGCGAAGGGGATGAAGTGGAAGCAAAAGTTCTTGAGGTCAACCGACGCAAGAAACAAATCAAGTTGAGCATCAAAGCACTCCAGGTATTGCCTGAGAATCTTCAAATGCCAGAATCGCCGGCAAGCAAGAAACAGCAAGAGGAAGAAGAGCCAAAAGAGCCTGATTTGACAGCTATGGAAATCGCCCTGCGATCTGCCATGGAAAAATCTGAAGGCAGCCAGAAGGAATCTGCAGCGAATAAATCGCGGAAGAAACAAAGTTCGACTTCTGAGCAGGATGAAATACTCTCCCGTACTCTGGAGAATAAAGTTGGTGAAGAATCCTGATAATTCAAGTTCATCCTGTGAGATGGACGCAAAAACAGGACGAAAATGAACGACCGGGGAGGTGCCGAAACCATCGGCCCTCCCTTTATCTTTTAATTCAATGGTATCCTAAAGAGAATACTAAAATGGGACGATCAGGGGTTTCACCCAGCGCGTTGGAGGGCTGATGAACACTAAATACATTTTTATTACAGGCGGCGTCCTCAGTTCTGTTGGCAAAGGCGTCACAGCTGCTGCAACAGGACGACTCTTAAAAGCGCGCGGCTTCAATGTTGCCGTTCAAAAATTAGACCCCTATATCAATGTTGATCCCGGAACAATGAGCCCCTATCAACACGGTGAGGTCTTTGTCCTTGATGACGGTGCCGAAACGGACCTTGATCTTGGGCACTACGAACGTTTCATCGATATCCGGCTTAATAAAGTTTGCAATGTCACTACCGGACAAGTTTATGCAGAAGTGATCAGCCGTGAGCGGCGTGGAGATTATTTAGGCGGCACGATCCAGGTTATTCCCCATATCACCAACGAGATCAAGCGCAGGGTACGCATGGTCAGCAAAGCGACTGGCGCTGAAATTGTGCTGGTTGAAGTCGGCGGTACCGTCGGTGATATCGAAAGTCAGCCCTTCCTTGAAGCCATCCGGCAAATGCGGTTAGACCTCGGCAGGGAAAACACGGCTTATATTCATCTCACCTGGCTGCCTCATATCAGTGCCACCGGTGAACTAAAAACTAAACCGACGCAGCATTCCGTCCGAGAATTACGGTCAACGGGCATCATTCCAGATATCATCGTTACGCGTTCCGATTACCCCATAACAGAAGGATTGCAAGAAAAAATCGCGTTGTTTTGTGATGTTGAAGAAAAAGCCGTCATCCCAATGGTGACCACACCCATTCTTTATGAAATTCCGCTGCTGCTGGAAGAAACACCTATCGCTGAATTGATCCTGAAGAGTCTCAATTTAGAAGCCAGGGAAACACCCGATTGGGATGAGTGGCGCTCCCTCGTGGCAGAAGTTCGTCGTCCAAAACCAGAGATCAAAGTTGCCATTGTTGGCAAATATGTCGAGCTACACGATGCTTATATGAGCGTCAGGGAAGCCCTGAAACATGCCGCCCTTGCCAATGGTGTGGAAATCAATATCTCCTGGATTCACTCATCAGATCTCGAAAAAGACCAGGGGTGGGAATTTTTAGAACAAGCAGACGGGATTGTCGTTCCGGGCGGATTTGGCAGCCGAGGCATCGAAGGAAAAATAAAAGCAGCAAAATATGCCCGTGAAAACAAAATCCCTTATCTTGGCTTATGTCTGGGCATGCAGGTGATGGTCATCGAGTTTGCCAGGAATATCCTGAAGAAGGGTTCGGCAAATTCATCTGAATTTGACCGATCGACACCGGATGCCTTTATCGACCTGATGCCTGAACAACATGATGTCACAGAAAAAGGAGGCACGATGCGGCTTGGTTTGTATCCTTGTAAGCTGATTCCGGGGACGAAAGCCAGTGAAGCCTATCAAACCGACCTGGTTGAAGAGCGGCATCGTCATCGGTTTGAGCTGAACAACGACTTTCGACCTGATCTTGAAGCCGCCGGGATGATTTGCTCTGGGGTCTCCCCAGATAATCACCTGGTGGAAATCACGGAAATCCAGGATCACCCCTTTATGTTAGGGACACAATTTCATCCCGAGTTTCTATCACGCCCAAATCGTGCCCACCCAATATTTTCTGCATTTATCAAATCTATCTGCGATAAATTGAATATCCATCAAAATCACACAAATTAAATAATGTAAAATGAACGAGGATAAATCATGAAAAAGCAAACACGACTTTGGATCACTCTAATATTATTCATTCTCGTATTGACGGCTTGCCAATCCGAAGAGGAGCAACCAGGGGGCGAGACCATTTACCTGCCGCAGTCTTCATCAGGAGATATCACCGAACCCGAACAAAGCGAAGCGATAGACCAGGAAGATGATGCCTACCCGATCCAAACTGAGGTGGTTTCCGAATATGAGGTTGCCTACCCCGTTTCAACAGAAGACCTCAAATTATTAGATAGAAGCTGGTATCTCTATGCCTACCGGGAAGATGGTGCGGAGTTGGAACCCGCGAACAAATCATTAACTTTCTCCGGCAATCGATATGCACTGACCACCGATGAAGGCACAATTACGGGTTCATGGACTGCCCGCATCGAATCGCCAGATCCGATCCTCGTCCTTGACTCTGGAATCGCAGAAACCTTATTCTATGAAATTATCTTACTGAATGAGACCTCCCTCAATTTGCGAACAGTTCAGGATCAAATCCAAATCGAAGAAAACTACATGCCTGTGGATTAGCAATAAGGTATTATTAAGTCAACCCTATTTAAAAGAAAGGCAAACAAAGCTATGGACTCGACAATTATCTCTGTAAATGCAATTCAAATTCTTGATTCACGCGGCAATCCTACCGTTGAAGTTGAAGTCATCCTCGGTGACGGAAGCTGGGGCAGGGCTGCCGTCCCCTCAGGTGCCTCAACAGGCATACACGAAGCCCTGGAACTCCGAGATGGCGATGCTGATCGCTACATGGGTAAAGGTGTCACCAAGGCTGTTGAAAACGTCAACACAAAGATTGCTGAAGCTTTGATCGGCTATGATGCCACACAGCAAAAAGAGATCGATATGATCATGCTGGCCTTGGACGGCACACCCAATAAAAAGAAATTGGGCGCAAATGCCATCTTAGGCACAAGCCTGGCTGTGGCTAAAGCTGCTGCGCATTCCGTTGCACTGCCCCTCTATCGCTATCTTGGCGGCGTTTATGCCCACGTACTGCCCGTCCCGATGATGAACATCCTCAACGGTGGTGCACATACCGGCTGGCAAACAACAGATGCGCAAGAATTCATGGTGATGCCCCTTGGCGCGTCGAGCTTTGCTGAAGGCTTACGCTGGGGCGCTGAAATTTACCACACCCTTAAGAAAGTCCTTAAAGAAAAAGGGTATGCGACCCTGGTTGGTGATGAGGGCGGTTATGCACCTGCGCTCAAAGCAAACGCAGAAGCAGTAGAGACCATCCTGGAAGCTATCGAAAAAGCAGGTTACAAAGCGGGTGAAGATGTCGCTATCGCCCTTGACCCGGCAGCCTCTGAGTTCTATGACGAAGAGGAAAAGGTTTATCACTTACGAACAGAAGGACGAAAATTAAGCAGCCAGGAAATGGTCGCCTTCTGGGTTGATTGGGTCAATAAGTACCCGATAGTCTCCATTGAAGACGGCCTTGCCCAGGATGACTGGGAAGGATGGAAACTGCTGACTGAACAGCTTGGTGATCGCATTCAAATCATGGGTGATGACCTGTTAGTTACAAATCCCACCCGCATTTCCAGGGCAATTTCAGAAAATTCCTGCAACTCACTTCTGGTCAAACTTAACCAAATCGGCTCATTAACTGAGACCTTAGAATCAGTGACCATGGTCCAGAACCATGGTTGGACAGCCATTGTTTCACATCGAAGCGGCGAAACAGAAGACAGCACCATCGCCGACTTGGCAGTTGCCATGAACACCGGACAAATCAAGACCGGTGCACCTGCCCGATCAGATCGCGTTGCCAAATACAATCAACTGCTCCGAATTGAAGCAGAACTTGGCAGCACAGCCCATTATGCCGGCTGGGAAACCTTGAAACGCTAAGCAGATCTTTATAAACAATCCGTTAAATTATTGGGACGTTGTTAGTGGCAACGTCCCAATTTCTTTTTACAACACCGGTTTTCCA
>LGHA01000104.1 GCA_001508595.1 Anaerolineaceae bacterium 46_22
AGGGCTCGATCACCTGATGATCATCCTCGACCCTGAAAACGAAGCTCAATGGCAGGTCCTCGATAAAGTATTGCCGGAAGACATTTTCACCACAGTGCATCTGACATATACCGGAGAAGAATTCCTCCAGCCCCACATTGACCGATTGGCAAAAATGGGCGCCAATGCCCTCTCGCTGAGCACACCTAATGAGGACTTGGAAGAGAAGTTACAGGATCTACGTGATTTAGCCGCCATGCACGGACTTGACCTGGTGTGGGATATCCCCGTACCTTATTCACGAAACAACCCCGTCACACTGGAATTGGAAGGTGAAGGGTACGATGAATCACCGGAAGGCGCAGGAAAAGCCTGGCTCTATATCGAACCCGATGGTGATGTCCTGCCTGCCCAGGGGCTTTACGACCAGGTGATGGGAAATATGCTGACAGATCCATGGGAAGAAATCTGGAAGCAATAAAATTGTGAGTGAGAAGCTTGATCTCGACCTCTGGCATCAGCGTTATACACAGCAAGCCAAATGGTCACAGGAAATCCGCCAGTACCTGCTGGGGAAAATCAGCTTAGGAGAAGGAAACAAAATTTTGGAGGTCGGCTCGGGGACAGGTGCCGTTTTGAGCCTGCTCTCAGAAGAGACCCGTGCCCAGTGCTTCGGCGTTGACATTGATATTGCCAGCCTGGCATTTTCTGCAAAACTGGGTTATCCCTTAGCCTTTGCAGCTGGGGATGCTTATTCCCTTCCATTCCCTGATGATAGTTTCAATCTTACTTACTGCCATTACTTACTTTTATGGATAAAAAATCCCCTGGCGGTGATTGCCGAGATGGTCCGTGTCACAAGACCGGGCGGACTTGTGATTGCCCTGGCGGAACCTGACTACCAGGCACGCATCGACCATCCCAAAAAGCTTGCACAATTGGGAAAAATACAAACCCAATCTTTACATGAACAGGGCGCTGATACTGCCATGGGCAGAAAACTTTTGGGCTTATTTCACGATGCAGGCTTGCAAAACATCACCTCGGGCATATTAGGCGCACAATGGGAGTCAACAGACACAGGGGAAATTGATGAAAATGAATGGTTAATGATTCAGGCGGATACTGCAGGTCGCCTATCACCAGAAGCCCTTGCAGCCTATCGCAGGGCAGAAAGTGAAGCTCGAAGAGAAGAGAAACGGGTGCTTTTTATTCCCACCTTTTATGCTGCTGGCATCGTATCCTAAACAATAACTGTATTATTTATAGTTCATCAAGGGGTTAAATGAGACTATTGTATTCCAAAATTTGACAATACTTCACGCTTATTAACAATTTAATAACCAAATTCCCAAAATTCCCACTATTCAATTGCAAAATTTTCTAATAATTGGTTTATAATCGGAAAATGAGGTCTTCGCTCTCATACCACAAATCTATTTCAAAGTTGTCAAGGAGACAAGCATGAAAAAATCAAGAGTCGGTTTAATATTGTCGGTATTATTAGTGATGACGGTTCTCCTCTCCGCGTTTAAGCCCGTGAGCGCTGAACCAACAAACCCTGTGCGAGTTTGGGTGACCTATCAAAAGGGTGGAAAGTTATCCGTCCTCAGCGCACTTCAACGGCAGGATGCGGAAATTCATTATGATTTTCCTGAGCTCGATGCCTATGTCGTGACCGTACCTGAAGCAGCACTGAACGGCATCTGGCGCAATCCCTTCGTCCTGGATGTCGAGCCTGATCCAGTGCGCTACCCGATTGAGCCAGTGAAAGTAGAACCAAAAGCGTTCGCGGACACACTTGATGCCACAGGAAAACAAACGGTCCCCTGGGGTATCGATGCAGTCCAGGCGCGTGATGTTTGGGATGTCGATCGTAATGCGGTTGTGGATTCCGGCGCACCAACAGGCGCAGGCATTAAAGTCTGCATCATTGATACGGGATACTACACAGGTCATGAAGACCTCAAAGACACGGATATTGACGGTGTAGCCCAAATCAGTGGTGAAACCTGGGACTACGATGGTGCCGGTCACGGCTCACATGTTGCAGGAACAATTGGCGCGCTTAACAACAGCCTTGGTGTGGTCGGCGTCAGCCCTGGAGCAGTGAGTTATCACATCGTCAAAATCTTCAATGATGACGGCGTTTGGGCAAGCGGGTCTGACCTGGTGGCTGCTATTTACGACTGCCAGGATGCTGGTGCAAATGTGACCAGCATGAGCCTGGGCGGCACATTTAAAAGCCGAACAGAAGAACAAGCCTTCAATGCTCTTTATAATTCGGGGATATTACATATTGCCGCAGCAGGGAATGACGGCAACACCCGGCTGTCCTATCCTGCTTCCTACAGCTCTGTTGTTTCTGTGGCAGCGGTTGATTCTAACAAACTTGTGGCGGATTTCTCGCAGCAGAACTCAGCGGTGGAACTGGCAGCACCTGGCGTTTCAGTCCTTTCAACAGTGCCATTTAAAGATAAAACAACCCTTACAGTTGATGGAACAGCTTATAACGCCTTCCGAATTGATTACAGCCCAACCAATGTTACCGGCAGTGGAGATCTGGTAAGCGGTGGATTATGCACAAGCACTGGTTCATGGAGCGGGAAAGTTGTGCTCTGTGAGCGCGGCGATATTTCATTTTATGATAAAGTCATGAATGTGCAGAACAGCGGCGGTACTGCTGCAGTTATTTACAACAACGAACCGGGCGATTTCTTGGGTACCTTAGGTGATGGTTATTCTTCTGTTATCCCTGCTGCTTCAATCAGCCAGGAATTGGGACGGGTTCTCGTTGCATATTCACTTAACTTACCTGCAAGCCTTTCGAATTCATACGAAAAACCCGGCAGCGGCTACGAAGCCTGGGACGGCACCTCCATGGCAACACCCCATGTTTCAGGTGTAGCTGCCCTGATTTGGTCTGCTAACCCAGGATGGACAAATGTCCAAATCCGAGAAGCCATGAATGCTACAGCGTTGGATTTAGGCGCCTCTGGTAGGGATGTTGCCTATGGCTACGGCCTGGTCCAGGCAGCGGATGCGTTGGCATTCCTAGGCGGCGACACAGTCGATAATCCACCATCTGTGACAATTACCAGTCCATTGGATGGTGCAACAGTTTCTGGCACGGTGGCGGTTACAGCAACTGCAACCGACGATAACGGCGTCTCAAAGGTCGAGTTCTTTGTGGATGGAGCAAGCATCGGCGTCGACACGAACGGTGGAGATGGCTGGTCGGTATCCTGGGATACGACCACAAAAGTTGATGGTTCCCACACCGTCTCTGCGACAGCAACCGATTCCATTGGCCAAACAGCAACAGACAGTGTAACTGTTACCGTTAACAACGGCGGCGGACCGGTTGATCCAATCACACTGTCCGCAACAGCTTATAAAGTAAGAGGTGCAGGCGTTGTAGCGTTGGATTGGACTCCTATCACATCCACAGATATTGACATTTATCGCAATGGGGGTTTGTTCACAACAGTTGAAAACGTTGGCGCCTATACCGATAATGACCTCGGTAAGGGCGGCGGCAGCGCAGTTTACTATGTTTGTGAAGCAGGAACATCGACTTGCTCTAACGAAGTCAATGTTATTTGGTAGCAAATATGAATACAAATGGGGCTGTCTCTGAGACAGCCCCATTTTTTATTTTAATGAAAAAAAATCTCATCAAATCACTAACAATATATTTACATCATCTTAAACATCAGCAAAGATCGTAAATTTGCGATTTTCCGTAAAATAAATTTGATCTGCTTATAATAGTTCTTTTCCGAGTAATAACCCAGTATTGGGACGATATGTTCTTTTCTTTGGGTGTTATACGCCCGTCCCACCGCTTTAAGAAGCTTGAATATATTGCCTGTTGATGTGCTTCCTTTATGGATGATAAAGACGGTAAATTCGTCATTGACGATCAGGGGTCGATGGTCTTTGAGCAACTTCAGCCACAGGGAATACTCGACAACATCGGTCTTTGTCTCATTAAACCCACCATACTGCTGTACCGCCTCAGTTTTCATAAAGGTGTTTTCATGGGAGATAAAATTCATGATGGATAAGGCAATCTCCAGGTTTGGCTCCAGAATATGGGTTTGAGGGAGGATGATCTGTTTCCCTTTTAGTTCTACAACGAAGTTCCCGGTTAGCCACACAAGATCAGGATTTTCATCGAAATATTGAACTGCTTTTTCTACTGACTGTTCGTTGATGTAGTAATCATCCGAGTGCAGATAATGGATAATGTCTCCTGTAGCACTCTGGGTGGCAACATTTAGTGCATGTCCCACACCCATGGGTTCGGACTGGATAAATTTTATGTCGTATTGGTGTTTATTTCTGTTGATGTATGCCTGAATGATCTCTAAAGTTCCATCACTTGAATAGGAATCGTTGATGACATGTTCAATATTTTTATAGGTCTGATTTTCGATGCTCTCCAAAGCTTTCTGTAGAAATTTTTCACTGTTATAAGTGCAGGTGATGATACTGATTTTCGATTCTTTTTGTGTTTGCATTGAATAGCGGTCCTCCTCTCTTAATGTTTTAAAGCGTTTAAGAGTTTCTTCGTATAATAAATTGACGATTGAATAAAATCCGGAAAAATCATACTCTAAATAAATTTGTTTCCAATATTGAGTCTACTGAAAAAAGGGTGTGCTCTGTTTGAAAGTGGGGCGTCTTGTGTCATTTTTATGCTTTTTTGATGGTTCAATCCCATAAAACGCGTAA
>LGHA01000105.1 GCA_001508595.1 Anaerolineaceae bacterium 46_22
AACCAGCCCATGAATATCTGAAATCCAGATATTTTCATAAGGCACCCCGAGCTTAACCAGGTGTTTGGCACAGGACATTCCTGCTGCCCCGGCACCTGAAAACACAATTTTGGCTTCATCCGGTTTTCGTCCGGTTAATTCCAATGCATTTAGGAATGCTGCCCCCAGGATGATCGCCGTTCCATGCTGGTCATCATGAAACACAGGGATGTCTAATTTTTCTTTCAACTGCGCTTCAATATAAAAGCATTCCGGGGCTTTGATATCTTCAAGATTGATCCCACCGAAGGATGGGGAAATCAACTCAACAGCTTTTACAATGTCATCCGGGTCTTCGGAATCAATTTCAATATCAAAGACATCGATATCTGCAAAAGCTTTAAAGAGCACGGCTTTCCCTTCCATGACGGGCTTGGAAGCCAGCGGCCCGCGATTGCCTAAGCCCAGGATGGCGGTCCCGTTGGACACCACGGCGACAAGATTGCCCTTATTGGTGTACTGGTAAGCCAAATCTTGATCCTGTTCAATTTCTAAAACGGGAAATGCCACACCCGGTGTGTAGGCTAAGCCTAAATCATATTGTGTTTTCAAGGGCTTTGTTGAAATGACTGCGGTTTTTCCAGGTCTGCCGTTTGCATGATGATAATTTAGCGCTGCTTTTTTGGTGATTTTATTCATGGATATTGTTCTCTCCTAAATTTTTTCTACTAATCTCATCTGTGGAAACTTTGATTGGATTGTGCAGGCATCCAGATAACTCAGACAATTATAATAAGCCAAGACTAAACTCTGATTACACACAAGCCTGAAAATATTGCGCATCAAAAGTAAATTATTCACAGGCTCATCTGGCAGGCATATCCAATCAATACATCAATGATAATGCTAATTTTAATATTAGTATTATCAAGCGCTTTATCGTTTTAGAATCAAAATCAAAATGGGAATTTGAGCGTTCATTAAATGGAAAAGAGCTGCCTTTTAATGCGTCTAAGATGATCTTGTATGTTAGGCGCGGACCGAACAATTGTCTCTCCCCCGTGATGACCTGCCAGGTGCGATTTGTGGTTCCAGCAATCCAGGGCCAGTAAATGACGATATGTAATAAAGCTGCCATGATCATCAAAACGCCTGTCCATGTATGCAGCATGTCCCATGTGTGTCGATCAAAGATGACGCGGATATTATAATATGGGTTTCGTCCACCCTGGTAACCGCCGACAAGGTAGGCTAAAAAATATAAACTGGAAAGGACGGCAATAACCGCACTCATTCCCAAAATAGCGTCAATCCACCAGTTTTGTCGAAGCTTCGGGGTTAGACTGGATTTTCTTCTCATAAATGTTTTTCTCCTTTTTCCCATAATATCAGTTTCAATTTTAAATGGAAGCGTTGAAGGTATATTGCTGTTATGTGAAGAAGTTATGAAGATATCACAGAATAACTTTGAGTAGGCTATAATATTTTTATGTCAACCGTACTGATTATTGAAGATGAAAAAGAACTTGCCAATGTACTGAAAGCCTATCTTGAGCGATCGGGGTATGATGTCTTATTAGCTCAAAGAGGGGATGAAGGTTTGGCGCTCTGGCAAAAGCAAAACCCTGACATGGTCTTGCTCGATTTAAACCTGCCGGGTATTGACGGCATTGATATCGCACGCCAAATTCGGCAGGAAGGTGATACACCGATCATCATGGTCACAGCTCGTGTCGAAGAGGTTGATCGTTTGCTTGGCCTGGAATTAGGGGCGGATGATTATATCACCAAGCCCTTTTCGCCGCGGGAGGTCGTGGCAAGGGTCAAGGCGGTTTTACGAAGGGTAGAAAAAGCACCGGCAGAAACACAAAAGATTGTAAAGATCGATGATCTGGAAATAGACCAGGAATCGCACACCGTCAGCCAATCGGGCGAAACGCTTGACCTGACCCCTACAGAATTTGACTTGCTGTCAACCATGGCAGTTCAACCTGGCAGGGCATTCAGCAGGCTGCAGTTGTTAGAAGCTATTCAGGGGGTGGCTTATGAGGGTTATGAGCGCAGCGTTGACGCGCACATTAAGAACCTACGTGCTAAATTAGGGGATGACAGCAAGGACCCACGTTATATTGAAACCGTATTTGGTATTGGATATCGCTTTAAGAAGGGTAAAAAATGAGCATGCGGTGGCGCCTATTGGGCGCATTTGCCCTGGTCATTATCATTGCGCTTGGCACGATTGCCGTGGTGACACGGTACACGACTAAACAAGAGGTTCAGCGTTTCCTGGGGTACGGTGGGCAGGTGGGATTGGAAAACCTTGCTGACACTTTAGAGAATTATTATGCTGACAATGGGTCATGGTCGGGTATTGGATCAGCACCCGATGCCAGATCTGGTCGCGGACAGGGCCAGCGGGGCTCAGGAAGTGCTGGCATTGGCAATCACTTACTGGTTGACGCCAACGGTATTGTTGTATACAGTCCAAGGGATGCCGAGATTGGGCAGCAGGTTTCGAGTCAACAGCTCAGCCAATCCATTAATTTGGAGGTTTCTGGTGAAGTCGTGGGATATCTTTTACCGGAAGGGGGGATCCCGGAACTGCCGGATAACTTTGAGGGGCTCTTAATCGAGCGGGTGAACCGTGCCACATTATTGGCAGCTTTAGTGTCAGGGGGGATCGCGATTCTCTTAGCCCTGATCCTAGCAACGTTAATCCTCAAGCCAGTGCGTGATTTAACGCAGGCTGCCAAAGAGATGTCTGCTGGAGATCTGTCACAGCGCGTGGATATTCAGGGAAAAGGAGAGATGACTGCCCTGGGCCAGACCTTCAATAAGATGGCGCAATCCTTGCAGGAAGCAGAGGTCCGACGCAGGGCGATGACTGCAGACATCGCACATGAATTGCGCAACCCACTAGCAATTCAACGCGCCCATCTTGAAGCGCTCCAGGACGGTGTTTATCCGTTGAATTCCGAAAACCTTGAACCCATTGCCGAGCAAAATCAGCAGTTGACCCGACTGGTTGAGGACTTGAGGACCCTGGCATTGGCAGATGCGGGTTCATTAGCCCTTAATAAACGCAAGATTGATCTTATTGAAGTATGTCGCGATACGGTAAAACGCTTTGAACCGCAAACCATGGGGAAAAATATTGCCTTAGATACCGATTGTCAGTTGGAAAGACTGTGGGTTGAAGCCGATAAAGAAAGGCTTCAGCAAATCCTGGATAACTTGATGCAGAATGCTATTCGTTATACGCCGGAAGCGGGATGGATCCGGTTAACCCTGACAAACAAGGGTGGGGTTGGGGTATTCAAGGTCTACAATAATGGCCCGCAATTGTCAGGTGAAGCTTTAAGCCGCTTGTTTGAAAGATTTTACCGGGCCGAAAAAGCACGCGATCGCGCCAGCGGCGGCACAGGCTTGGGTTTGGCGATCGCACGACAACTGGCGGAAGCCCACGGCGGCAGCCTGGATGGGTCGAATCACCCCGAGGGGGGCGTTGTTTTCACATTAACATTGCCGCTGATCTCAAACCAATAAATCTAATAAAGTTTTAAATCGTTTCTGGTGCAGTCGCTTGTTTATTAAAAACCAGCGATATTAAGGGGAGGATCAGCAGATTTAATCCGATCAAGATCATGAATGTCGTGCTAAAACCTGCCAGGTCTGCCAACGCGCCGCTGAGGTACATTCCAATGCCCTGTCCAATATTGGTGAAAGCCATCAGGATAGCATACATTGAAGCGGCAATACGCGGGTCTACAAATCGCATGGCGGCAGCAAAATATTGTGTTTGATAGGTGCCATAAGCCACGCCAAAAAGGATCACAAGAAAAATTCCGAATGTCAAGCCGTATTGCGATGTTAAGAGAAAAGCCAATGTCAGTAAGGATAAGCTGAGCAGTAAAACACCGATCACAAGGGCTCGTTTTGGCTGGTATTTCCGCATTAACCAGCCGCCAAGGAAGCTGCCGCCGACGATGCCCAGGCTCCACAAAGATGTAATCATACCGGCTTCTGATAGGCTGATCCCAAATTGCGACTCAAGGTAGGGGTTGATCAATTGATTTGCACCCAGGATGATCACAAACATCAATAAACCCATCAGGCCAGCTAAAAGAGTCCGTTTATCAAATGCTTTGAAAGCTGACCAATCGAATCGTTTTTCGACATCTTTTTGCTTCTCGTGGACAAAGAGCATAAATGGGACGGGAATCAGGGTGAGGGCAGCTAAACTCCAAAAGACAGACAACCAGGAGACATTTTCAGCCAGGAAACCCACAATGGTTGCCGCAGCGATTGATCCGACAGCCCGTCCGCCGACCATGAACCCCTGGATGGTGCCCTGTTCTTCTTGCGGGGTGGTGTCTAATGCCAGTCCGTCGGTGCAGGTGTCATAGAGTGCCATACCAAGCTGCAGGGTGAAAGATAACGCAACATATCCCCAAAAGTGCGTACCAGGATTGATGAAAGGCGCAGCCAACAGGCACAAGAATTGAACTAGTAATCCAATGAAGATGTAGGGTTTGCGGTGCCCCAGTCCGAGCAGGTTGACTCGATCACTCAGAATTCCCAGCCCAATTTTGAGAACAAAAGGCAGCAGCGCGATGAATCCAAAGATGCCGACATCTGTCATTTGAAGGCCGTTATCCAGCAAGTAAAGGGCATTCAGGGCTGCGAAAAAGCCCATAATTGTCCCCTGAGTGAAATAAAGGGAACCAAAGGTCAGGTA
>LGHA01000004.1 GCA_001508595.1 Anaerolineaceae bacterium 46_22
GAGCGGGTGGCTGTTAACCACTAGGTTGCAGGTTCGAGTCCTGCCCGAGGAGCCAATAAAAAACATTACGGCCAGGGAACTGGCCGTTTTTTATTGCGGGCAGGACTCGAACCTGCTTCATATTCAATAAATTAGATCGCTGCGCGACAGCCTCTGGAGCGCCCGCCCACCGGCGGGTTAATCCGCCAGCTGGCGGATTGCAGGCGAGTCCTGCCCGAGGAGCCAAAAAACATTACGGCCAGGGAACTGGCCGTTTTTTATTGCGGGAAGAGTCCGAACCTTCGAAATGATGTATCCTTCAGCTGTGGCTATACGATCCCCGTCCCCCTCCCGGGGGGAACAAAACCAGGTGTGATCATCATGAACAAGCAGGACATGATCCATACAGCCTCGCTTGGCTCTTCACCAGCCTGCTACTGCTGTGCGATAAGCGCGGGCCCCATGCCACCGGCGCGGCTTGGCTCGATATCGACGGATGCCACCGGCTCTTCAAGCGCCCGGTGACGGCCGAGCGGCTCAAGGCACGCATCCGGCGCTGCCGCGGGCAGATCACCGCCGTCATCGCCTGCCGGACCGATCCGCAAACCGTCATCGTGCTCAAGGGCAACCGGCCGCTGGAACTACGCTGGCATCCCCGCCGCAAAGCGGTTCTCTACGCTTCGGACCCCGCATACCTCGACGCCGTGCTGGCGGAGGAAAAAGGCTGGCGTGAGATTGCGGTCCCGCCCATGAGCCTGGTGGTGTTCCGGCGCGAGGACCTGGCCGCGTACTCGGTGGAGCCCTTCGAGTTCGTCGCCCAGGAGAGAAAGGGCGCAGAACCATGACAGACACCCAAATGAACCCAACAGAACCCTTGAAGCCGAACACAAACGGAATGCTGAGACTCTTCGTCTACGGCACCCTGAAGCGCGGTTTCTGGAACCACGACCGCTTCTGCCGGGGCGTCCTGGCCATTGAGGACGCTCTGGTCCGCGGCCGCCTCTTCGAGACATCCTCCGGAATCCCGGTCCTGCAGGTCCCGGAGGAGGATATCCTCGCCGTCGGGACCACCAATCCGCTCGCCGACGTGACCACACAAGCGCAGGTGACGGCCAGCATGTCCAATCCCGAGCCAACCCCCGACCGGCTCCCGAAGAAGGGCACAGGCGCGCCCTGGGGCCCCGTGTACGGGGAGATTCTCACCTTCGACGATCCCGAGATCCGCCTCCCGGCCATCGACCGGCTGGAGGGGTTTCACCCCGGCGGTCCCTGCCTCTACCGCCGCGTCCTGACTTCGGCGCAGGTCCACGGAATCGTGCTTCCGGCATGGCTCTATGTGGGTGAAGATCTCTCGGGCAGGCTTACCCCGCTCGGTGGGTCCCGCTGGCCCCGGAAGCCTTGACTCGGTTACACTCGGTCAAATACAGAGAATAACCGGACAAACCGCTTGACAATGGACCTCAGACTGATATATTGTAACCCTGTTTGTCCTGGTTTATTGGGACGTAAACGCCGAAGGCTGGAACGTGGTACACCGATCAACCAAGAGAAAGAGGCCGCTGCGAGGCAACCAATGAGGCCAAACGTGACTGGAGTCGAATGATGGAAGACCGATGGCTCTCAGTAGATGAGATTGCTGACCATCTCGGCATTAAGCGGGATACGGTCTACAAGTGGATTAGTGAACGGCAGATGCCGGGCCACAAGCTCGGTCGGCTCTGGAAGTTCGACAGAAAAGAAGTGGACGCGTGGGTGAAGTCCGGTGCAGCCGGTGAAAAGGACAATGAAGACCCCAACCCGACAAAGGACAGGTCGAAATAAAGATGCCGGATACAGAAAACAAAGGTCATCGACAACGATTAAGGGAGCGCTTCGCGAGCGGCGAGGAAAGCTCCCGCTCAGAGGAAGCCCTGCTGGAGCTTCTGCTGACCTATGCCATCCCGCAAAAGGACGTTCAGCCGCTTGCCAAAGGGCTGCTCTCGGAATACGGCAGCCTTCCAGCCCTGCTGGAGACCTCGATGGAAACGCTCTGCCAGTCCGATGGTGTTAAGGAAAACAGCGCGGTCCTCCTTAAGTTGGTTGACTGGATTCGCCAGCATTATGGCCCCAAGCGGCACGACAAAGAAACACGCAAGCCACTGAGGCAAACCACGCTGTTCGAGGCGATTTCCCCGGAGTTGGAGCAGGCACCTTCAGCGGTCGCTGAGCCGCGCCGTGAAAAGGTAATCCAGAGGTACGGCACAGAGATGTTCGGCAAGGCCGTGCTCAAGGAGGCAATCGAGATTCTGCCAAGACTTCCGGACAGTGAATCGCTTGACGAAATACGCTCCTTCCTACGCGCCAAGCTCCATTTCAACGCAGAACAGACCCGGCAACGATACGCCAATTACATCATACGCAGGATGTTCCCGAATGGTTACGCGGACGCCCCATTGCTTTTGTTCGCCAAGGCTTTCCCGGATGCCCAGGAACTGCGGGATGTCTGCTTTTACCGTTTTCTTCTCTCGGAGCCGCTCGAGGTTGAGATCATCGAGGACCTTATCCTTCCCAATCTCGGCACCGGCCGGTTGAGCCGCGAGCGCATCCGAAAACGCCTTGCCGAAAAGTTTCCCGAAGCAAAAAGTATCGTGGATTGCGGCAAGGCTATCGTGGATGCCCTTACCGCGGGAGGGATTGTCAAGGCCGACCGGACCAAAATCAGCTTCGCCTATCGTGAGATTTCCGTGGCATCCTTTGCTTTTATTCTGCACAGCGAGTTCCCGGAACCGGGCATGTACGACATCTGCAAGCTCGATGAGAATCGCATGATCCGGGCCATGCTCTGGAATCCGGAGCGGCTCCTCCATGCCCTCTATGAGCTGCGCAACCAGGGGCTCATCAGCAAGATCTCGGAAATCGATAACATCCGCCAGTTCACGACCAAACACACGCTCGCCGGAGTGGTCGAGAGAATCGTCTCCGGAGGGAAGCGGCTATGAAGTCCACCGAGATCATCGAAGCCATTCGTCAGAAGCTCACGGTTCCCGGCGGGCGGCACCTCTATGGCGTTTTAGGTACCTACACTCAGCTCGACGGATTCGCCAAGAAATTGAATCAGGCCAAGACCACCGATGGCAATCCTTTTCCCAAGCCCGTCAACGTAAACCGGGGCATTCTAGATGCCATCCCGGATGACGAGTTCAAACAGCTTGCTGAAAATGAAGCCAAGCGCCCTGAACCAACGGCGGCCCATGTGGCCAGGGCCTTTGAGCGGTTTCTGCGCGCGAATCTTACCGGCAAGGGCATCCTCGTCCTGTCCAATCTGGAGATGCTCTTTGCCTATCACATCGAGCTGAACCTGTTACGAACCATGGCGGCGGACGAGGACCGGGTGCTGCTTCTCCTGCCCGGCCGGAGGTCACGCGGTCGGATCATCATGTTTCTTGAAATGGACGAGGGCGACTACACGCTGCCCACGAACCTGATAGCTGAAAACCACCTGTGGGAGATTAGGGAATAGCCATGGCAAAGAAATACGATCCGCAAGCTGGAAGCCTTTTCAAGAAGAAGGTCCCCCAAATGCCGGAGGGTTACTACTCCGGCGACAAGCCGAATCCGAATCTGCGGGCTTTCGTGGAGCGGCATATCAAGGAGCGGCCCTACGATCCGGAGACCGATGACTATGATGTGCCGGCCTTCGAAAAGCCCATTGAGACCACCAAGGCCACGGCTATCTACAACATGCACACCTACTGGTCGAAGAAGCCGCATGACGCTATTCGCCAGTACATCCGGCACTATACCAAACCCGGCGATCTGGTGCTCGATCCCTTCTGCGGTTCCGGCGGCACAGCTCTCGCTGCACTCATGGAGGGCCGCAAGGCCATTGCCATTGACCGCTCCCCGGCGGCGATCTTCATCACCAAGAACTACTGCACGCCGGTGGACGTGGATGAACTCCAACGGGCCTTCGAGGAACTCAAACGCAAGGTCAAGCCGGAGATTGATTGGCTCTATGAGACGCGATGCGACCGCTGCGGCGGCAAGGCAACTACTACATATACAATCTTTTCACAGGTTTTCCAATGTCCACGGTGTTTGGAAAAGGTGCCTCGTTTCGATTGTGTTGAAGCAGACGGTCAGACTGCGAAAGGCGAACCAAAGAAAGTCAGCGCATGTCCTCATTGCCTAAAAAAGGGTCTTGTAGAGGAAATTACCGCGCGTGACGAGAAATTCGGCGTGATCCCGGTGTTGGTAAGCTACGCATGCGAAAGTGGATGCAGACCAGCTCGCGGGATTAGAAAATACAACGACACACATATAAAAAAGCGCGACTATTTTGATAAGTACGACCTTGGGAAATTAAGGGAAATTTCTTCAAAGGATATTCCCTATTGGTTTCCAAAAAACCCAATGCTCAATGTCGCTTCAGACACAGAAAGGTGGGGTTTGCTATGGAGGCCTTATCATGGAGATATTCGAAGAGTTGATCAGTTTTTTGAGAAAAGGACTCTATGGGCGCTCAGCCTTATTCTGTCATCTATATCCTCAATAGAAAACGGACATATTCATGACGCTTTGAAGTTCGTGTTTTCAAGTTGCCTATTAGGGTTATCAAAAATGCTTCGAGAGTCGAACACCGCTATCATGGAAGGCGTTTTGTACATGCCGCCAGTATATAAAGAAATAAGTGTGCTCAACTCATTTCTGAACAAAGGCCGGGCCGTTGCTTCTGGATTGGCAGATTTGCTTAGTATTGGCTGTACAGATGCAATTATGTCTTGTCAAAGCGCATGTGAGCTTAGCTCAATAGTTAGTAATTCAATTGATTACATCTTTACGGACCCGCCATACAGCAATAAAAGGCAGTATGGAGAACTTAATTTTATCTGGGAGTCATGGCTTGGGCTCGATACGAATTGGCACAATGACGAGATCATAGTAAACGAAACACGAGGCATGTCCGAGGATGATTGGGCCAGGATGATGAAAGTTTCGCTCAAAGAGTGCTATCGTGTACTAAAACCTGGAAGATGGTTATCGCTTTGCTATCACGACACATCAGAGGGGACTTGGTCATTAGTTCAGGACATGATGGCGGAATGTGGATTCATTTCTGATTCATCGGAAACGGCTGTATTTATTGATGCAAAACAAAAATCAATCAAACAGAGAACTGCCGACAAGGTCAACAAGCGCGATCTTGTTATAAACTTCCGCAAGCCCAAGCCCGGCGAGGTAACGGCAGCTATTGCCATCACGGGCAATGAAGACAAAACCACCTTCAACGAAAAGGTCCGCCAGATCATCCGCGATTATCTGGGAGCCAATCCCGGCAGTACCAAGGATCGGGTGTATGACGAGGTCGTAAGCCGAATGGTCCGCAGCGGCCAGATGGAGGCCCATGATTTCAATGAACTTCTCGGACAGGTCGCTGAAGAGGCGAAGGTCGAAAGCGGGAAAAATGGCGGCGGCCGCTGGTATCTGAAAGAGACCGAGTTGGTAATCGCCGACGCTGCCGAAAACGCACGGGAGGATGCGGCAGCCGAAAAGCTCAGGGAGTTCATCAAGGGATTTCTCAAGAAGAATCCGGGAGACGAAGGCGTCCATTACAGCGACCTTTTCGAGCACTATATCTACGCGGTAAAGGACAAGCCGCGCCGTCAACTGGCCGAATTCCTGCCCGACTACTTCTACAAGACCGAACAAGGAACCTGGCGGCTTCCCGCCTCCGAGGAAGAGGAGAAGGCCAAACGTGAAGCCCGGGTCAAGGGCCTGGGCCGCAGGGTGAAGCGCTACATCGCCCAGCTTGAGCAAGGCGCTGTCATTCTCGACCACGAGCGGCCGAACGACGCCACCCTTGCCGAGTGGATACGCCACTGCAAGCGGGCAGGACTCTATGAACAGGGCAAGCTCTTGTATGAGAAGGGCGGACTCAATCCCGACAACCTGCCTGAGGAGGCCATGGTGGGCGTCGAGGAAGATTACCAGGTTTGCGCACGCATGCTGGCGCGCGAGGTAAGCGAGCCCAAGCGTCGCGGCAGAAAAAAAGCGGAGGAATAACCCATGGCCGATGACCTTTTTACCACCAGACAAAACCTCGCCGAGATCTGCACGGTCCCGGACAAGATCATTTCCGTCTATTCCCTGGAAAAACATGTCTGGGCCGACTCGAACGCCGAGGCCAGCCGCAAGGCCCGCAAGCCGGAGATTAAGACTATTGAGGAGTTTCAGATCGATCCGGTCCGGCCGTTCCTCACAGACATCTTGCGCAATATGGCAGCCCCCTGGAAGCGGGTGCGCAAGGATAATCCTGTTGGCCAGGGATATTGGATTCAGGCGGAGTTCGGCTCCGGTAAATCGCACCTGCTCTGCTTTCTTTCCGCATTGGCGCTTGGACGGAAAGAGGCCTGGGACATCGTCAAAAAGAAGGAAGACGCCTCGGGCCGCGGCAAACGCGAGTCTCTCTATCGCTTCTGGGAGGAGGGGATCGAGGCCAAGAGCGGCAAGGGCAGCAAGGGCATCTTCGTTATCGTCAAGACGCTGGTAGGAGCAGGCAGCGGCACAGTGGGGCTGACCGATAAGGGGCGCAGGCTCTCCGAGTACATCCTGGATGCAGCCAAAGAGCAGATACAGGTCGAACTCGGCAAGAACATCTCCCTGTATCCGGTGGAGCTGCTGGCGGATCGGTTCATTACCGAGGACCTGGAGCGCTACCGGAAAGACCTGGCCAAATTCCTGCGCGACCCGAAATTTTTTGATGAAGATGAATTCGAAGAGGTTGACGACTTTATCCGCACCATCCAGCAGAACAAGACCCCGGAATACAAAAGAAGCTGCGGAAACAAACTCTGGCGCTTCTATACCGAATACCTGAAAGTACAGCCTCAGATTGCAGCAGAGACCGAAGAGATTCTTAAACACATGGTGGAGACGGTTCTGGCCGAGGGGTATAGCGGGGTCCTGTTGGTACTGGACGAGGTGTCCCTGTTCATGAAGAACCGGGACGAGGATCAGCGGACCGACGATGAAAAGACTCTGGTGGTATTATCCAACCGGCTGGCGAAAATCCACAATCTGCCCGTGTGGACGGTCTGCGCAGCGCAGCAGGCCATCGAAAGCAAGATGGGCGTCAAGAACATCATCGCCGATGACCGGCTGAAGCTGGTAAAACTGCTCGAAGAGGACAAGGATTATTATGACATTGTGCTGGCGCGCGTCAGGGAGATCAAAAACCCTGCCGCCATCAGCAATTATTACCTCCATTACAAACGCGGATTCACCTGGCCCAATAGCATCGGTGAGACGGACTTTCGCCACTTTTTCCCGTTCCATAAACCTGCCATCGAGGTCCTGCGGGCAATCACCTACGAGCTGACCACGACCCGCTCCGCGATCCATTTCATGCATCAGACCCTGAAGCACCAGATCAAAAACAAGGGCCGCGAACTCATCCGCCTCTGGGAACTGTTCGACGAGGCTGTTCGGTACGAGGAGGACCCGAGCGGTGTGCATGCCGGACTGGTGGCCATCAAGACAAAACGGGAGACAGACTATCGGGCTTACGAGGCCTGCAAGCGCCAGATTGACGGTCTGACCAAGGGATACTTGAAGGTCCACCGCGACAAGGCCGTTAAAGTTATCCAGACCCTTTTCCTCTACCATATTTCCCGCACCCGCCAACAAGGAATCACGCCGGAGGAGATCGCCAATTCGGTGCTCATCGAGCGGGACAACGACGCTAATCCGGAAGAAAACAACCAGCACTACGAAACCATTGCCGACAACCTCAAGAAGGAGCTACGGCAGATCGTCCAGGCGTTCGATGAGGAGAAGCGACCAAGGTACCGCTTTGACCCCGTCTTTACCGGGGTCGACCCGAGGGATGAATTCAGCAAGGCCAGAGATGAAGCGGAATCCAACGAGGCCATGCAGAAGGAAGCCTGGGACCACCTTCTCGCGCTCGACGAATGGCCGGTGCGCACCCGCCAGATGACCATCGATCTATCCAGCGGGGTGCGATCCACCTTCAGGGACATTGCACCATTTATTGCGCCGTGGGAAGACCGCGGCGCTGTCCGCTCAGGGGATCAAGATCTCGATATCGTCTGGCAGGGGCGGCAGATAACCGGCCGTGTAGGCATGCGCGATCTCGGACGAATGTTTACCGACAATCAGCCCTTGCCGCCAATCGAAAGCGACCAGACGGATTATGATTTTGCAGTATATATTAGTACGCGGCACGTCGCAGACACATCGATTCTCAAGCTACTCGAGCGGCGCAAGGACCCTCGCATTGTGCTTTGGACACCGGCGGAGCTGAGCCAGGAAGAACGCGACCGGCTCATCGATTTCGCCGCCTACCGCAAACTCATTTTTGACTGGCAAGGGAAGGAAACCGAGGATGCGGTGGCTGTGGTCAACTGGGTTTCCAATGCGCTTCAGTCCGACCTCGCCAAGATCGTAAAGATCGTGGACAACAGCTACGCCAGGGGCCGTGTGGATGCGCTGAACAACACTCAGATGGAGTTCCGCGTGGCCGGCGAATTGGCGGCCATTCTGACGCCGTTAATAGATCGGGTGCTTACGGCTGTCTATGTATCCAGGGACATCAAGTTCGATCCACCCTTCGTATTCCGCAAGGAAGAAGGGGTCAAGGTCATAAACGGGATCGTCAAGACAGGCCGGATTCCCAAGGGGGCGAAGCCCAATCAGAACATAAGCGCCGCCCAAAACTTTGGCTTTGGCTTGAACATCATGAAAAAGAGCGCCGAGAAGGAGCTCGATGTTTCGGGCAACACCTATGTGCAGGACATGTGGACATTCATTGATGATAAGTTGACCGACGACGGGCAAACCATGAAGATGGAAACTCTTTATAAGAACTTCATGGGTATCGGGGGACTCAAGGACTATGGACTCACTCGGCGCATGGTTCAAATCTACCTGCTCTGCCTCGTCCGGGAGGGCCGAGTGCGCGTCACGGTGGGGCCGAAGGCCGGGCTTGCCATCCCCATGCTCGATTACTCCAACATAGCGGATGTGGAGTTTTCGACCAAGTTGCTGGATGCTTTGGGCGAGATTCAGAAAGTAGCCAAACCCGAGAACTGGGAAGTCTTGAGACCGTATGCGGAAAAACTGCTCGGGATTGAAATTCCCGCGACGCTGGATGCCGCCATTATTTCCGAACATCGGACCAAGCTGCGGCAGTTATTCGCCCAGGAAAAGGAGTCCTCCTCACGGGTAGCGAGCCGGGCTCAGAGCCTGTTTGACACGCTCAAATCTCCCAACCCCTATGAAGCGGAACTGACTCAAGTCGCAAAACTCTTTAGCGCAAACATCGAGGGCGGCGATGACATCCAACAAATTCTATACGCACTCAAAGAGGCTATGGGGTATCAGGCCTTTGATACGAACATGGCGACCCAAGCCGAAGTGGATGATCTTGCCAATCGACTGAAAAACTACAAAGACATTCGGGCGTTTCTTGATTACGAGACCGAGCTCAGGACCGCTCATGCCTATTGCGCCATTACACTTGGGGATCAAAAAGAACTGTCTGAGGCTCGAAAGGCGATTGAAGCCGTCCGAGCCAAGCTCGGCAACCTGAAGGGCTATATTGATTCCGACGTCAAACTGAAGACTGAACTCGTGGGCCATTTCCCACCGGTCGAGGGGGAAAAGGACACGATTGCCTCGATGATCAGAGATTACTCATCCGTGTACCTGCCGATGCACGAATCCGCGGTGAACAAAATTGATGGGAGCCGCAAGAAGATTCTGGATGTCATGACAGGAGCCGATATCAAGGCCCTTGAAGTTCTTGACGGTGTCACGGCACTCCAACCCGCAAGCACGGACAAACTGATCGCCCGCCTGACTCAGCTTCGTGAAGAAGTGTTCGAGTGTCCTTCGCCTTCGCGGGCTTCCGTCGAGGATCACCTGAAGAGCTCCCCGCTTCATGAATGCGGCTTGTCGTTTGTGAATGCGTCAACCAATGTGCAAACGGTTGACGGAGCCGCCAGAAAGGCCGGTCAGTTGCTCGACGAGGCGTTTCGGCGAAAGATGGATGTGTTCTTGAATCCTGCGGTACGGGAACGTCTGGAGCAGGGCAAATCTGAGCCTGCCATCTCAGGGCTCTTGGCATGTAAAACGACCGACGAGTTGCGCGCATATTTTATCAAGGCTGTCCAGGAAACGCCTGATCTTGTGGACATCATTAACAAGTACCTCAAGCGCATCATCGTGAAGCGGGTCAGAATTGCCGATTTCAGGCCAAAAACAGGCACCATCCAAAAAGATCAGGTTGGGAATGTGGCGGAGGAATTCGGCCGCTTCCTGGAATCACAGTTCACCGGCAGCGAAGGAGACGATGACTCCCTTCCAATGCTTCAGTTGGAATAGGAGGTTGCGTCGATGCTTTCAAGCTGGGTCATCGAGAAATTGGAGGCATTGAGAGATGAGCAAATTCTGCTTGTCCAGGATTCGCTTCGCCTTCTTCCTGAAGCCGACGGTACCGTCCACCGGTTCGCAAACGAGAAAGGCTTCACGGTCATTATCGCCTCCACAAACCTCGTCTTCAGGGAACTCTTTGAAAAGGCAAATGCCTCAAAAGAGACAAAGAAGCTGCTTATTATAGATCGAGCTCCGGCCCGAAGGAGGGCCCAAGCGTCCTTAACAAAAGCGCCTCCCCCCTTCTATCCGGATATTCTTGCCAGAACAGCAGATACAGCGCGGATCGACATTAGCCTTCGGCAGTTTCTGATCGAAAAGACCGGGGACCCTAACTGGCCTCAAGAGGCGAATGATCCACGGTTTGCGAGACTGATTATGGGCTCTATCGACGCTGTGCTGAAGGCACATGCGAGCCTACGGGTTGCCCATCCAACCAGGTTCACGGATCACGATTTCAAGACCATTGTTGCCTATTCGGCATTGGGTGTGCCCGAGACCGCTTTCAAACGGCCCGAGGCAAGAAGCTACTGGCGTATCGCACTTATCGGGTATCCTGCTCTCGAAGAACTCGATTCGCTTGCCCCGGAAGTGGCGCGCTCCATCCGTGACGAACTGCGCAGCGCATCGGCTCCGTTCTGCTGGTTTGCAGACTCTCCGCCAGAAATGATAGTCAGGGCTTTTTATCTGTCGACGATACTATCCCAGCACGTTGCGCATTGGAGGCTTCTGCTGACAAGCATTGATCCGGACCTTAAGGCCTTCAGTGAGATGGATACATCGTTGATTGGCGAGGCCGCTCCTGAACTTGTGTCTATTGACCCCCTTCGTGCTCATCACGACCTTCAGGATGTCGAATCATCGTTGTCCAAGGATGCACTCAACCTCATCCTTCTCGATCAACTGAAGGTTACGGCCAATGGTCGCTTTGCAGAGGTTATCGAGAACGAGCATTATTCGGTCCTCATCCGATCCTTGGCCCTCTTGGTCGGCCTAGACAGTCTCCTCTCCGACGCTCCGCCCCTTGAGTCGCATAAGAAACTCGAACAGGTGCTCTTTGCGGAAACAGATGGAAAGAAAGACCTGTTTATCGAACAACGCCGTTCACCGGCTTGGGAGAATCTGAAGGCGGCGTATCGTTTGGTTCGCTCAATCCGCGACATTCGGGATGCCTTGGATGTTGCCGCAAAGAACCTGAGCGTGAAACCAACCTCCGAGTTGACTTTCGAGTGGTTCCGAACCTTATGGAATGATCGCCGTGTCAACCGCCTGGAGTTCTATCTGTCTGCTGTGGAGCGATTGGTGCTTAGTATGGATTTTCTCCCGCGTCCGGCGAACGAACTTCCGCCAGCGTTTCCGGCAGCACAAGCGAGGATTCGGGAACGTTTGAGTAAACTTCGGGATGAGATTCAGAGAACACTATCAGCCTTGAATGTCCGATTCCAGGAACTCGTAGCCGCACGATACACCTCATGGGTTGCTTCGGATTCATCTGAAGTAAGATTGACCAGCCAGTTTTTAAGGCGGTGCGTAAAGCCCAATTGGGACCCACAGAGCGAGAAGGCAGTGGTGTTTGTGTTCGACGGCATGCGTTACGACATATGGGATGAGCTTGTTCGGCCGATCTTTGAAGATCGCATGGAGATCATCGCCGATTATCCGGCCACGTCCCTCTTACCTTCAGAAACTCATATCAGCAGAAAAGCCATTTTTGCAGGGACCTTCCCCGATTCCTTCGACACCAGACGTGGCGAGGACGGGCTGCTTAAAGAGGCCATGCAGCGCGAATTCGGGTATGCCGGGGATGTTGAAGTTGTGACCCCCGATGGCATGGGAACAGGCGAGACCGTTCGATATCGAGCAGGTAACATCGACTTTTATATCTTCGAGCTATGTGACAAGGAGCTCCATAAGATTCCCGTGAAATCGCTCCCCGATGGTCGATGCGTTCCTGGGCGCCCGCTGGCGTTCATCTACCAGCAGCATATCAAGGACATCATCGACACCGAGGTTATGGCCATCATTCGTGGACTAACACCAAATACAAAAGTCTTTGTGGTGGCCGATCATGGATTTGGCGCTATCGGGCGCGAGCGCATTCGAGTTGATCTGCCGTGGTTGAATGAGCCCAATGATTGTCTTTATCTGAATGCATGGCTTAGGCAGTCACTTGCCAGCGTGGGGGCGCCTCGCAAGGTGCGCGATAATGTGTTGGAATTTTCGGTCAGCGATTTGCGGATGCCGCACTCCGGGGAAGCAGTTGATCGGTCCACCAAACAGACTTGGCAAAAGAACTTTGAGTCGATCATTTTCCCCAAAACAGGTTACGCCTTGGCCCGACCGCATGCGAACTTCAATCCTGATGCATATTCTCACGGCGGGATATCGATTCAGGAAATGCTTGTGCCTATGCTTGCCATGCGGGTGAAAACGCCGGAGGAAGGCTTGGTGGTCCTCGGTTCAATTGCCGGACCTGCGGAACTCATTGAAGGCGAAGAAGCCGAGTTTAGGATGCCGATTAGACTTTCAGAATCTTATAAACTTAGAGAGCTTCGAATAGAGGCACAAGCCGTCTATCAGACCAAGGAAACAACACCCGCCATTTCCCCCTTTATTCAGTACATTTCATCCTCGGGAGGGGAAATCGTCTTTCGTTTTGTACCCGATGCGGCCGACGCCTCGGATGAAGAACGTAAAACAGGCATTATGGAGAGGACGCTGAGGATCAGCATTACCTATCGTGAGGGTCAGCGCATGGTGAGAAAGGCTCGATCCATTAAATTCTCTATGCGCCTAAATTCCGAAAAGATCGTCCGCCGCGTACCTGCGCATCTTGGGAAAATACTCGGCTTGACGCCAAGGAGCATGAAGTGATGCCAGGTATCAAAACATCGCCTCAACCAACATCTCCGGCGTGTTATGGGAAATCGCTCCTGGCGTTTCTTATGACGTGGATGGAGGACTGCGGATGAACCTAAAGCTCAAAGAGGTTTTCAAAGGAAAGGTCGTCAATAAGGCTCATACGATTAACACGGGTGTTGACGAGTTTCCTCGCTATGTCCTGGAGTACCTTATCGACAACTACTGCTCCGAGGATTCCTTCCACGAGGACATGGAAAAGGTCGTCAGAAGGTTGAAAGAGACTTTTGTCTACGGGGCGGAGGCTGAAAAGATCAGGCACTTTATCCGGGAAAACCGCAGCCATTCTGTAATCGCAAGTCTAGAGGCTAGACTGGTAGAAACAGAGGACAAGTATTGGGGGACGATCTCCGCCATCAACGAAAATTTCGTAAACATACCGGAGAGCATCATCCGTCAATATCCCATGCTCCTCTCAGGTGGTATGTGGGGCACTATCGACCTGACTTATGACGAGACAGAAATACACAACAAGAAAATCAGGCCTTTCAAAATCACAGCATTTACTCCCTTTCAGGTGAGCGTTATCAACCTTGATGAGTTTATTGAACGTCGAAGGGAGTTTTCCACGGACGAGTGGATCGATGTTTTGGTGAATTCCTGTGGTCTTGATCCGGAGGGGATGACCCGGCGACAGAAGTTGCTCTACCTATGCCGCTGTATTCCCCTCGTGGAAACCAACGTCAATATGGTGGAACTTGCACCTCGGGAGACTGGCAAGACTTACCTTTACCGTAATATCTCATACTACGCTCACGTGCTGTCTGGGGGCAAAGCAACTCCAGCCCAGCTTTTCATTAATCTGAATAACGGAAGAATCGGTGAGGTCGGGGTACGAGATGCGGTTGTGTTCGATGAGATCGCAAACACCGATTTCACGGACCCCAGGTCTTTCGTAAGCATAATGCAAGGCTACATGCAGGATGCGAAATTCAGCAGAGGAAAAAAAGAAATTCTGGCCTTCGCCAGTTTGGTATTTGTGGGCAACATAGATGTCCAAGGAAATTTACCCCACGAAAAATATTACCATCTCTTTGAGCCGCTACCCGATTTCCTGCAGGTGATTGCGTTTCTGGACCGAATCCATGGCTACTTGCCTGGTTGGGAAATCCTGAAATTGGCACCCAACAGTTACTCGAAGGATTACGGGTTCATCACGGATTATTTTTGCGAAATCATGCACGAGCTCCGGCGCGTTGACCTGCTGGGGGCTGTTCGCTCGCGCTTTGAAGTAGTGGATCACGCTCGAAGGGCGCATGGTGTGTCGGGCCGAGACCAACGGGCTGTGATGAAGACCACATCAGGGTTATTGAAGCTGCTGCATCCTGACGGCCGGGTTTCCGACGAGGAACTTCAAGACATCCTCAGCTTGTCTTGCGAACTACGGCAACGGGTAAGGGACCAGCTTCATTTGATTGCTCCTGGAGAGTATGACCGTATTTGCCTGGGGGCCTTGATGAAACCGTCTGGAAGGCAGGTGGTGCCCGAGCTTCCGGACAGCAAACGGGTGCAACGTGTGGCGCTCCCTGAAAAGCCGTCAGTGGGCGAAGTCGTTGGTCTGGCTGTTGAGGGAGACCACGGTTGTATCTTGCATTTTGAAATGCAGGCGACCAAAGGGTCCGGCCGCATCGTACCGCTTGGGTCTATACAACGGGTCATGCGAGAAAGCATCGAAGCAGCGGCACAATACATCCGGGCTAAACATGAGGACCTTGGAATAACTGCCGAATGGCGAAAGAGCTTCGATGTAGCTGTCTTGGCGACCTTTATGGGTGTACCCAAGGAGGGGCCATCCGCCGGCATCACAATCGTGACCGGCATTGTTTCGGCCTTGAAAAAGGTCCCCGTGCGAAACGACCTCGCCATGACAGGTGAGATTACGATTATGGGCAAAGTCCTGCCGGTGGGCGGTATTCAACAGAAGGTCCGAGCTGCCTACGATGCCGGAGTCAAGGAGGTTCTTTTGCCTGCTGATAATCTGAAGGAGGCTGAGGGATTACCATCCTATGTGCTCGACGGGGTCAAGTTGACTCCAGTAACAACAATAGAAGAGGTGCTTGCGAATTCATTTGCGTCTGTCGAGGGAAAAGAATCTTGAAAGAACTTATGGGGCAAAGAATGCAGAAGAAACGAGAGGCTCCTCAACCAGAGATAGTCGTCCAAATGGTCGCTGGTCTGGAATGCGAGCTCCGCCTGTACAGAGGAGCGCCATGACCGTGTTCCAGTGCGCCTCTCAAGCAACGCATTCTCTTGAGGGCTTGGAGTGCCCAGAGAGCTTCACCGCCTTCCCCGAACATACATTGTTGGAGTCAGGCAAGCTCCCCATTGCCGAGATCGCCGAACTCGCTCTTCGTGAAGGTCAATGCACCAATCCGATCTACCGGGTCCATCGCTGGTTCGCACGGCGTCTTGGCTCACAGTCCCGGGCCATCCTGACCGGCCTATCCCTAAAACCCGAGGAAGCCGACCGGTTCTGGGACCTGTATCTCGGAGACCTATCACTCGACGGTGCGGTCGTGCTCGATCCCTTCGTGGGCGGAGGCACCAGCCTTGTCGAGGCCGGGCGCTGTGGTGCCCGCGTGATTGGGTACGACATCGATCCGGTTGCCACATTCATCACGCGATTTGAACTTGAAACAGCATCTTACGATCCTTCGTCACCGGAGATTGCCGCTCTCTGCGCAACGGTATCCGCACAGATCGGCACCTTTCACCGGACAACCGTCCCAGGTGTCGGTGAACGCGTAGTCCTACACCACTTCTGGGTCGAATGTCGAACCTGCGAAGCCTGCGGGACGACCTTCGAAATTCATCCCCATTACCAGTTGGCGTACAGCAAGGAAAAGTCTCTCCAGTGGGTGTTCTGCAGGAACTGCCATGAGGTCTCGGAGATACCTATTGCCCGCAAGGAAATCCGATGCGGATGTGGGACGCGCACCCGCATCGCACAAGGAACCCTTGACCGGGGAAAGGTCAGATGCCCAGGGTGCGGTGACATGTCGGGACTCGGCGAGCGTGGAGATGCGCCAACGCGGCCTGAATGGCGGCTCTTCGCACAGGAATATCTTGAAGAGACTCCAACCGGTGTCAAACGCCATTTCAAAGCGGCGAGCAAAGGCGACCGTATGCGTTATGGCCGGGCACGCAGCCTTCTGAAAAATGTCGAAAAGGCTGGCGGTGGATTCGCACCCAGCCGGGCCATCCCGACAGACGGTCGGTCCGACGCACGGCCACTGATCCACGGCTTCACCCAATACCGCGATCTCTTCAACGACCGCCAACTGCTCCACCTGACATTGTTGGGCCAAGCCATCACCAGAGTCGAGGACCTTCGGTCGCGCAGGCTTCTGGCTATTGCCTTCAGCGAACACCTTACGACGAACTGCATGTATACGGCCTATGCGTTCGGGTATCGGCGGATCAGCCCGATGTTTTCAATCCACGGGTACCGGCACATCACCAGGCCGGTGGAGATCAACCCATGGCTTGACGGCATCGGACGCGGAACTTTCCCGAATGTCCTCAGCAAGATCGCCAGGGCGGTCGCGTTCGTCGCAGCGCCTACCAATCTGGACCCCAAGGGTGGCCGTAAGCCAGCGACGACCTATCGAAATGCGGCCGCGAAGGACGTCTCAACGCACCCATGGAGAGTCCTGGGCGGATCATCCCGGGCTTCGATATCTACCAAGACTTCAGAAAGCCTCGAAGGGATTCCGGATGGCAGTATCGACCTCATCCTCACCGATCCGCCGTATTTCGACAATCTGAGCTACTCAGAACTTTCCGACTTTTACCTGGCCTGGCATCAGTCCCTCGGCGTGGCCGAACCTCCTTACGACAATCCGGTTCTTGCAGCGCCGATTAAGGAGAACCTCGCTCTGACGGATCGCGGCGACCAGTCTATCGAAGTCTACCGGAACAGTTTGCACCGCATTTTCTGTGAGTGCCGCCGCGTGCTCAAAATGGACGGCATTATGGTCTTCACCTATCACCACAATTCGCCCGTGGCTTGGGCCGCTCTCGGGGACGCGCTTGTTCGTTCCGGGCTGAAGTGCGCGACCGTTTTGCCCCTGCGAGGCGAAGGTCAGGGTGGACTGCATTCCTACGACGGCACCATCAAATGGGATGCCGTGTTTATCTGTCGTAAAGGCGTTCAGGTGCCGTCAGCGACATCGAACAAAGCGGTGGTTCCGCGTACCGCAATCAAACAGGCTATACAGAGGGCATCCGCATACGCTGAAGATCTGGCTAAGACCCGACAGATCGGTTTCCGCGACCCGGATCGTCTGAACCTCGAACGCGCAATGATCGTGGCATCGGCTGTCATCGCTCCAACCCATCCCGATCTAATGCCACTCTCGGACGCCTTGAAAACGAGCTCTACTGGAGGACGGTGACAGATGCCACAGGTTGGAAAAGAGGCCCTATCGCAATTCATTAGAACCGAATGCCTTCGTCTGCTCAGGCTGAATCTGAGTCCTGACGCCCAGGCTTTCCGGCAGGAAAGAACGGCCGCTGGCATGCCACCCGTACAGCCACCCCGTCCTGGGCTTGAGTACTTGGCCCAAGCCGGTGAGAAATGGCAGGCGGATAAGATCGCAGACCTCTCGGATACCTTCGGCACCGCTGTTGTGATCGGTGACCGCTACACGAATCAGGCAGGCCAGGAACGATTCCGGGAGATTGAATTTGCCAACTTCCTGACCACCGCTCCGCAGGGCTCCTTCCTTGTTGAATCCCAGTTTGACGTGGGACCTGCTTTCGAGGGCGCACTGGGGATCGCGGGATACAGGCAAGCCTATGGATTGCATTATTCCCGATTGCGGCCCGATCTCATCGAAGTGCTACCTCACACTTCGAACATCGACAGGTACGTTACTCCGGCCGGCGCGGCACTGTGGCTGGCTGCCGACGACCATCGGATCAAACTCCGGATCATCGACATCAAACTCACGGCTGAGCCATCTCCTTCATATTTCGCGGAAGTCACTTACTATTCCATGGCCTTGGCTGGATGGCTCGTTGATCAGGGCTTGGACAATCGTTACGTGGTCGTTCAAGAGGCAGCGATCTGGCCTGGTTCGCACGACGCCTCATGCCTGGTGCGGACCTGCCGGGAGATTGAAGATCAGGGAGGCACTCCCACATACGTGCAGATGTGGAATGCAATGCAGGAAGATCTCGAGGCAGTTCCCTTCGAGGTGTTCGTCGGCAGGGTCAAGCACTTCTTCATGGCCGATCTTCCCCGGGCATTTGCATGTCCCTGGCAGCAACACCCTTGGCACGTGGACAACAGGTGCAAGGGATGCGATTACCTTGGCTACCCGTGGATTGATCGCAATGGTCAGCCGACTGCTCATCCTCTTCACTGCATGCCGACCGCTGCTCAGACCGACCATCTCAGCAGAGTAGCATTTATTTCTCGTGGAGCCTCAGCCGCCCTGAGTGACCAAGGGATAACCGACGTCCCGGCACTGGCGCAGCTTCAGCCGAACTCCACCGTTTTCAATGCACACTACTCGCTAAGAGCGACACGCAATGTTGTAGCGGGCAGAGCGTCATCCCTCCAGGCCCAGCAATCGGCGATACCGCCACAGAGCGGCACCTCCGGGGTCATGCCCAAATATACAGACCTACACATTTACCTCTCGGTCGATTTCGACCTTGGTAGCGCCATCACGTTCTCCTTGGGCGTGAAGGGCTTCTGGGTCGAACCACAGCCATTCGGATTTGTTGGCCAGAGAGCCAACCATCCCTATGGACCGCACACACACGTAATCGACCAGAAGGACCTACCCGTGGAGCGCCGGGAACTCTTGGCGTTCCTGAACAACATCAACGCAATCTTGACGGATGCCCGAAACCGCAACGCGGACACGACGGTCCAGTTCTATATCTGGGATTCAGTACAGTACAAGCATCTCACGCGGATCATCGGCCGCCATTTGCAGGCAATCCTCGCCGACCAAACAATCCAACATCTCGCCTGGCTGTTTCCGCCAGAGGAGCTGTTGCCCAACGCTGTCATGGAAACGCGGAGGTCGCCGATCACCATTGTTCGAGAGGTCGTGCGGACCTTGCTCGCGGCCCCGATTCCTCATTATTACACGCTCTTCCATACGGCCCGTGTTTACCACCAGGCGTCTTTGCCCCAGCAGGTGGCGGCATTCTCAGTACACCCGCTGTTTGAAGACACGCTTAGCGACCAGATTCCAAGTGAACGGGCCCATGAAATCTGGGCGCGGGTGACACGGCCGAGATTGTGGTCGGACCAACTTTTGACCCTGCGTGAAACCGTGACAAAGCAACTCGGCGCTCTCGAGGCGATCACCAGGCGACTCGAAGAGGATCTTCGGACCACCCTCCAGCAGATCGCGCCGCAGATTCGAATAGAGCCGCCCCAACGACAATCGGGAATCAGTTTTGACGGGCAGTTGTGGTATGGATTCGCGCGACTCAACGCAGCCCTTGGCGAACTGGAGGTACACCAAATCAGGGCCATGCCACCAGAAGAGCGTGAGGCCAGGTATCGCAGCGCACGCCTGACGCGGCGTCTTACCGGGGCTGCAGAGACGGCGGCGCTGGCCCAGTTGGGGATCGCGCAACATCCGAGGATGCGGGCCTACGAGATGAGGCCGGAGTCAAAAGAAGTGAAGGCGCGCGAGGGGGATTTCAGTTTTGCCTTGGTTCCCGAGAACATGCCCGGCCTTCTTGACAGGTCGCTCCAAGTGGTAACACAGGGAACTCCATTGGAACCGCCCAATGGGTCCGGATGGCGAACTTACATGGAGACCGCAACAGGGGTCCGAATTGTTGGTATCGACCGCGACAATGGCCTGATCGCTGTTCTTCCCAACGACCTCTATCCTACGATGCTTGACGATCTGGAGCAGCAGGGACTGGCGGATTTCAGTCAAGACGTTGTTCTTGATCCAGTGTGGGTCGACACCTTCACCAAGAAGTTGAAAAACACCTTACATGCCGTCGGTAATCCTCCCAACGCTTGGAACAACCCCCTTGTGCGTCGAGCAGTGGGCCTTACCACAAGGCGCAGTGGCCCGCAGACTCCTGGAAGTCCTGCGGCAGACCTGCTGTGGTCTGGCAACGCTTTAGCAAACACGGCTGTTGCCAGAAACCTGCTGGGGATCAGGCAGCACCTCGAGCAGAATGGAATATCCCTCAATCAGTCCCAGTGGGCGGCGTGGGAGGCATCCCTTAGCCACCGTCTCCAAACTGTCTGGGGCCCCCCAGGAACAGGGAAAAGCCGGACACTCCGAGCGGTGGTGGTCGGCGCGGTTGTTGATGCGGTGCAGCGCAACATCCCTTTGCGTCTTCTGGTCTGCGCTCCCACCTACAACGCTCTCGACAACGTCCTGTTGGAATCGGTGGCAGACATCAGTCAGATGGTCCAGCATCCCGATCTGCAATGTGTGCGCATTCGCTCCAGCTACCGGCCTTTCGACCCGAACATCCCGGCCGGTCTCGATCTGGAACTGGCCAAATGGAATCCCTCTATTGCGGTGAAGCAGCTACGGCAGCGGCTGCAGAACAGCACGGGCATCACGGTGGTGGGTGCTACCCCGGAGCAGACGCACAACCTTCTGGTGACTGGAAACGCCGCCGCCCGCCAGGAGTTCTTCGACTGCATCATTCTCGATGAAGCGTCGCAGGTGGATGTTGCCCATTCGATCCTTCCGTTTGCGTCTCTGGCAGCGGATGGAGTCGTTGTGGTCGCGGGCGATCCAAAACAATTGCCACCGATCCACCAAGCGAAAGCGCCAGTCGGTCTCGAAGCGATGGTCGGCTCGGTCTACAGCTTTTTTGAACAGCTCCACCAAGTTCAGCCCGCCATTCTGGAAGAGAATTATCGCTCGAGTCGCGTGATCGTCGAACTGGCTCACGAAGCGGGCTACGACAGGTCGCTCGCGAGTTATTCGCCCGATATGCGAACTGATATCATTACACCTTTTCCGACGGTTCAAGCTCCCGCTGGATGGCCACAGACACTTTTCTGGACGCCAGAATGGGTATCGCTGCTTGATCCTGACGCTCCAGTCAGTTGCTTTGTCTATCCCGAGGGGAGAAGCAGCCAATGGAATCCCTTTGAAGCTGATTCGGTGGCAGCCCTGGCCTTGCTGCTGTATGGCCGCCTCGGCAACCAGCTCCTAAATGAAAGAAACCCAGCGTCCGGTGCCGTGATCGCCGCTTCGCACAGCCCATACACGATGGATGAGTTCTGGCGTATTGGGATTGGCATCGTCACCCCACATCGGGCTCAACAGGCATTGATCGTTGCGAGGCTCCAGCAGGTGTTCGGGCCAATAGGCGCTTCGAATCAACTTATCCGGGACGCTGTGGACACGGTCGAGCGGTTTCAAGGGCAGCAGCGTGATGTGATCATCGCCTCCTTTGCCCTGGGTGATCAGGATGCCATTCAGGACGAGGACGAATTCCTGATGAGCCTCAATCGGTTCAATGTGATGACATCCCGCGCCAGAGCAAAGCTGATCACCCTGGTGACGCAGGAAGTGGTGAACCATCTTTCCAGTGAACTTGATATCCTACGTCAGAGCCGCCTACTGAAGGTTTTTGTCGAGTCTTTCTGCAATAACTCGCGACCAATGACCCTGGGCCATGTTTTGACGAATGCCGTCCTCCAGGTGGATGGGGTGTTCAAGTGGAGGCAGTAAGCGATGGGTTCGAAGCCGGGCGACAGGCAATGTGATTTGGGGAAATCGAAATCAACGCCGCTTCCGTTCCACCGGGAACGGCCTGCTCTTTGATAACTCGTTGAATATCGAAGGCTTACGACTCAAAGGCCGGACGGAGAACGGTTATGAAGAGGGTTGCACACGGGGAGCCAATAAAACATTACGGCCAGGGAACTGGCCGTTTTTTATAGCGGGAAGAGTCCGAACCTTCGAAATGATGTATCCTTCAGCTGTGGCTTTATGATCCCGTCCCCCTTCCGGGGGA